>CAYUPJ010000106.1:0-14645 GCA_964446635.1 uncultured Anaerolineae bacterium | reverse complement strand
AGGGCGAATGTAGGGGCGAAAAGGGCAGCATCTGGAAGACCCCTTATCACACTGCAAGAGCATGCATAGAGCTCGTTCGCAGACTGAATCGCTGGCGTAAGCACCTCGACAATGTTAAATCTCGCGCCAAGTGTCATTGCGAGTCTTCCATGGCCCGGTGCGCCATTCGCCAGGACAGAAACTCTACTGTCATTGCGAGGCGCGCTGTTTGCGCCGAAGCAATCCCCAATTCAGGGGGAGGGAGATTGCTTCGCCTTTGGCTCGCAATGACGGCCAGAGGCGCACAAGTTTCTGAGTAGGAGCGGAGCGACGAAGCAATCCCTACCGTTGCTTGCAATTGAGGGCGGGAGATTGCTTCGCTACGCTCGCAATGACATCCCTTGTTACGCTACGACGGCTGATTTAATGAGGTACAATGAAAGGGGAGACGAGCCATGTCTGAATCCATCATCCTGAATCTGGATGGAAGGTGGAAGTTACGGGATTTCACGCCGGGCCAGGGGCTAGCAGCAGGCGCACACCTGCCTGACCATGATGATACAAGTTGGCACCAGGCTTCTGTGCCTGGAGATGTACACACGGCACTGGTGGAGATCGGACGGCTAGCACCGCCCTTCTACAACATGAACGTGGAAACTTGCCAATGGGTGGAAGGCCAGGAGTGGTGGTATCGCACGACGTTCGAAGTGCCCTCGGGCCAGGATGACGCCCAGGACAGGTACCTGCTGACCTTCGATGGCCTGGACACCCTGGCCACCATCTACCTGAACGGGTTCGAGATCGGCTGCCACCGCAACATGTTCATCGCCGCCGCTTTCGACGTGACGGAGCATCTGCGAGTGGGTGAGAGCGACACATTGGCCGTGCGTTTCGAGCCCGTGGTGGCATTCGTCGGCGAGCGGGACATCGAAGGGCAATGGGGCCGCAACCCTGAGCGGGCCTGGGTGCGTAAGGCGCAGTGCAACTTCGGCTGGGACTGGGCACCGCGGCTGGTGAGCGTGGGCATCTGGCAGGGGGTGACGCTGCGCCGCTACGCGGGCGCTCGCCTGGGCGGGGTCTTCTTCAAGACCACGGCCATCAGCCCCCAAGCCGCAGAAGCGGCCGTTGTCGTCGAGGCCGAGCGGTGGGCCGATGTGCCAGACCTGGAGGCGCAGATCACCCTGAGCCGGGGCGAGCAACGGCTAACCGACCGGGTCCCGCTGATCAACGACCGCGCGGAGGTAGCTTTCACCATCCCCGATCCCGCTCTGTGGTGGACTCACGACCTGGGGGAGCCGGCCCTCTACGACCTGGAGGTCGCCTTGCAAGCCGGTGGGAAGACCCTGGACACCCACTGCGAGCAGGTGGGCATTCGCACCATCCAGGTGGATCAGTCACCCGACCCGGATGAGCCGGGCACCAAGTTCTTCACCTTTGTGCTCAACGGGGTGAAGCTCTTCGCTAAGGGGGCCAACTGGATCCCGGCCGATTCCTTTGTGGCTCAGGTGGACGAGGCTCGCTACCGCGATCTCCTGGAGCTGGCCGTCGAGGCCAACATGAACACGTTGCGGGTCTGGGGCGGTGGCATCTATGAGAAAGACGTCTTTTACCGTCTCTGTGACGAGCTGGGCATCCTGATCTGGCAGGACTTCATGTTCGCCTGTGCGTTATACCCCGACGACGCCCTTTTCATGGCCGAGGTGGAGCGGGAGGCGGAGGCGGTGGTGCGGCGGCTGCGCAATCGTCCCTGCCTGGCCCTCTGGTGCGGCAACAACGAGAACGACTGGATAGACGACATGCGCAACTGGCAGCGGCCGGGGCGGGACTTCCCAGGCAAGAGGATTTACCATGAGCTGTTGCCGCCCATCGTCGAGCGGCTGGATGGCACCCGGCTCTACTGGCCCTCCAGCCCCTACGGCGGTAATGACCACAACGACGAACGGGAGGGAGACTGCCACAACTGGCAGGTCTGGCACGGTACTGTGTTCCCCCGCCGCTTCGGCGAGGTGCCGAAGCGAGACATCTCGCCAATGGGCATCTCCTACCGCCACTACGCCGAGGACCCGGCTCGCTTTATCAGCGAGTTCGGCATGCACGCCGCGCCGGTGCTGGAGACGCTGCGACGCAACGTGCCAGCCACGGCCCTGCGCCTCAGCAGCCCGGAGCTGCTCTACCGCAACAAGGACGAGCCCAAAGACAAAGGGAACCTGTTGATGCTGGCCCACACTGGCCTGCCCAACTCGCTGCAGGGATACCTCGACTTCTCCATGATTTGTCAGGCCGAGGGGCTGAAGCTCGGTATCGAGCACTATCGGCGGCGGAAGTTTCACTGCAGCGGGACCCTCTTCTGGCAGTTGAACGATTGCTGGCCGGGCCTTAGTTGGAGCGTGCTGGATTATTACCTCTTCCCCAAGGCCGGCTACTTCTACGCTAAGAGGGCCTATGCACCCATCTTGGCCTCCTTCAAAGAGGAAGTGGATGGCGTATCGCTATGGATCACCAACGACACCCTGGAGGGCTTCGTGGACACGGTGACCGTCTTTCATGGTGACTTCTCCGGCCAGGAGCTGTACGAGGAGGTCCTGGAGATCCGAGTGCCAGCCAACGCCTCTGTGAAAGTCCGGCACCTCTCCTTCGATGAGCTAGACATCGCAGATCCCCGGCAGGAGTATTTGGCCGTGCGCTCCCGAAGCGGTTTGTTCCCTGATAACCGCCACTTCTTCGTGGAGGTCAAGGACCTGGTCAGGCCGAAGCCTGACTTGAAAGTAGAAATCATTGAAGGGAGCGCCGGGAAGTACGAGGCTTCGCCCAGAGGGCAGGGCTCTGCCCGAAGGGTCAGAGTGGCCACCGATGTCTATGCTTATTTCGTCAAGCTGGTCGTGCCCATAGAGGGCACTAAGTTCAGCGATAATTACTTCGACCTCTTCCCCGGCCAGAAGCGGGTCATAGAGGTCTGGAACGAGGCAGGCCGGCAGCTCCAGGAGCGCGACATAGAGGTGAGTTGCCTCTAGAAATAGTCACGGCTATCGTTCTCTGCGAGGTCGCGGGGGTGAAAGTGGTGGACAAAGCGGCCAACGCATTAAGGTAGGCCCTTACGGTCCTGGGGCTATAGCCGCGCAACTTCATTTCCGCTCCCATAGTTTGAAAGAACCCGCCTGACTTTTCATTGGTCCCTCCGTTGGCAGAAAGGACGTTTGACTTTGTACATACCATATGCTAGAATGTAATTGTGGTCAATTCGGTATATACGAGATATGTCGTATATTCGGACGTTATCCGCCACTGCGTGCTTCGTTAATATTCTACCCTAATGGGGAGTAAGACTGATCTGCAAAGGAGGGTGACTGCCATGAGTAAGTGGTATCTGCCAGGTAACAAAAGACTCAGTTTGCCGAGGATTCCTCTGCGGTTCCTCGGACTAACGCTGCTACCTCTCCTGCTTTTACTGACGATCGCTTTGCCTCCTTTCTTTCAAACCGGTGGGGCTCAAACAGGCTGGACAACGCTCTTCCAAGACGATTTCGAGGACGGAAACGCTGATGAGTGGAGACTAGAACTAGGAACTGATGGGATGTGGGTAGTTGAGGCAGAAAACGGCAATTATGTTTTCAGTGGTTTCAATCATGCGCGGGCAAGTACTGGAGACAGATCATGGGGCAATTATAGTTTCAAAACCAAAGTCAAACTAATCAGTGGTGGAGTTCACTTGAATTACCGATTTGTTGATTGTGAAAGATACTTCATCGGTTTCTATCCCGAAAAAGTATTCTTGGCAAAAACGAAGCCCTGTGATACACACGCTACGCTAGTAACTGTCGAGGAAACCCATGATTACAACAGGTGGTACACCGTCGAGATAATAGGCAGTGAAGGTAATATCAGGATTTACGTCGATGAAGTGTTAAAGATCAACTATACTGACAGCGACCCTCTTCTCTTTGGTGTGATTGCTTTTGAAACTTTGGACGATTCCCACGCTCATTTCGACGATGTCTTGGTTGTTGGAGAGTCACCTCCCACCCCTACCCCTGCTCCTACCCCTCCCCCCTTACCCCCGGACTGGATAGCCCTTTTCGAAGATGATTTCGAGGATGGATTCGCAGACGGATGGGATCTGGGGCCGGGCTGGAATGTTGAGTTGGACGATGGAAACTATGTTCTAAGCGGTGAAGGTCATCGTTGGGCTGAGCCATATGTTGACGGCTGGGTGGACTGCGTCATCGAAGCGAAGATCAAGCTCATCTCCGGAGGTTTGCATCTCAGTTTTAGGAATTCTCAAAGAAGGATATCCGAGACGGATTGGATACTCACCAGATATTTTCTGTTCCTCAGTGAGAATGGGCTATCTCTAGAGAAGCAGATGGGCTCGGATTTCTTCACTTTATACCAAAGCGATGTCTATGTAGATCGGGGAAGTTGGCATGTGGTGAGGATTGTCTTGGAGGGAGCATCCATCAAGGTTTACCTCGATAATGGGTTAACCATTGGCGTGGTGGACAATGATGAACCGCTTCTATTCGGCACATTCGCCTTCGAAACTATGGAAGATTCCCACGCTCACTTTGACGATGTTGTGGTCTTCGGGGAGCCTCCCCCTGTACCTCCTCCCGGCTACACCTGGGTCAAAACCGGCGGCCCCAGCGGGGGTTTGGGTTACGACGTCAGAATTCACTCCTTGGACAGAAACATTATGTTCGTCACCGACAACCCCAGCGGGGTGAACAAGAGCTACGACGCCGGGGCCACTTGGACTCAGAGGAACCAGGGGATAACAACCCGGACGGGGTCTTCTGGGGACGGCATTCCCATCTTCTCCCTGACGATTGACCCCAGCAACCCGAATATCGTCTGGGCGGGAACCCAGAACGCGAAGGGAATTTACAAGTCAACCGATGGCGGCGAAACCTGGGTCAAAAAGGACAACGGCGTCACGGAGGGAAATGAAATATCCTTCCGCAACTTTGGTATTCATCCCCACAACTCCAACATCGTTTTTGCCGGTGCGGAGATCTCCACCGGCATTCTGGGTATCGAGTTCGGTAGAACTACAGGGAAGATCTACAAGAGTGAGGACGGCGGCGAAAACTGGCGTTGCGTCTGGGAGGGGGATAATCTGGTGAGGTTCGTCCTCTTCGATCCGAACAACCCGGATGTGATGTACGCATCCACAGGCATCTTTGACAGGGAAGCCTACAATGAGTTAGGAGTTGGCATTTTGAAGTCAACCGATGGGGGAGAGCACTGGTTCACGATCAACAGCGGGTTGGAGAACCTCTACATTGGCTTCCTGGAGATGCATCCCACCAATCCGCAAGTTCTCTTTGCGGCGGCGGGAAACAATGCGTACCGGGCCGGCAGCGGAGTCTATCAGACGGTTGACGGTGGAGCGCATTGGGCCAGAGTCCTGGCTTCCGACCATTCGATTACGGCCGTGACTGTCAGCCCTTCCAACCCCGACGTCATCTATGCCGGGGGCGAGATAGCTTTTTACAGGAGCGATGATGGCGGCAACACCTGGCAGATGTTTCAGAAGCCGGAGGGGGGAAACTACGGGCCTCCAGGAGTCAGGGCCGGAATCCCCATCAGTGCGGTGGTGGACCCCAACGATCCCATGACCGTCTTCGCCAACAACTACAACGGAGGAAATTTCAAGTCCACCGATGGCGGCCAAACCTGGGTCAATTCGAGCAAGGGCTACACTGGCGCCCATCTCCACGACATCGCTATAGATGCCGATCATCCGGCCACCGTCTACACCATCGGACGCAGCGGCCCCTTCAGGAGTTTTGACGGGGGCCGGAACTGGACCGGCATTGCCTTTGAGCCAGCCAATGCGCCAGAGTGGTATGCGGTAACCATTAACCCCACCAACCCTAACGAGGTGCTGATCTCTAACGAGCAAGGAGGGGATATTTACAAGAGCACGGACGGCGGAAATAGTTGGCGAGTCGTTTTTGACCATCCCGACGCCTCACCAGGAACTTGCCCTGGTGTTGTCCGGGGATGCTGGCACGGGTTCAAAGACATCGTTTATGCCCCTTCCAATCCGAATATTGTCTATGCCGGAATGAGAAGGGATCGGAGCGCTGTTGATGGTCCCTACCTTCCTACGCCAAGCTATGGCATGTACAAGTCAACTGATGGCGGCGAAACCTGGGTGGAGATAAATACAGGCCTGGGAACCTCTTTTATCAACATCCACTGCATAGCCATTCACCCCACCGACCCTAATACCGTCTACATCGGCACCTGGCGCGATGGCGTGTTCAAGACCACCGATGGAGGACAGAGCTGGGTAATGAAGAACAACGGCCTCGCTTCCGCCGATGTCCGCTCCATAGCCATTGACCCTCAGAATCCGCAGGTGATTTACGCCGGGCTGGGAGGAGGAGCTGGCGTCTTCAAGAGCACCAACGGTGGGGAGCTTTGGGAGGCAATCAACGCCGGGATTAGCATAGAATGCCCATCTTATCTGCTGTCCATCGGGCAGGTGAAGCAAGGCATCTCGCTGGAGCAACCGCCCAGGAGGTCTGTCGGGGCGGATTACTACTCGGTCCCCTGGACCTCGGTCTGGAGTATCGTCATTGATCCCACGAATTCACAGACCATCTACGCCGCAGACTATCACAGCGGGGTTTATTTCTCCACCGATGGAGGGGCCAACTGGGTGCCCATCAACGAGGGGCTATCCATAAAGGCTGTCACCGCCATGGCCATCTCCTCCGACGGGAAAGTGCTCTACGCCGCAACCGAGGGGGGAGGGGTCTTTCGGCTGGGGGAGATAGAGTTTCACGCCATCTACCTGCCGCTCATCTTGAAAAATTTGGCTCCGTTGTGACCTTTGTGTACCTCGTGCTACGATGTCAAAAGGCCACTGTGCCCTCAACACCGTGGCCCTTTTCCGTTTGCCTGCCCGAAGGGGCGTCACTTATGATGACCTACGATACTCATGGGTTGCTGCTGCCGATGATCATTTTCTTCCTGGGCCAGCGGGCCTTCATGCGGGGCGTGGTCATCACCGGCGTCGAGAAATAAGCCAGCCATTATCTACTTGAACAGAACAAAGCTCTATGCGTTACGGATACTTTGACGATCAACACCACGAGTACGTTATCACCCGGCCCGACACCCCGCTTCCCTGGATCAACTACCTGGGGAACGAGGCTTATTTTGGCCTCATCTCCAACACCGCCGGCGGCTACTCCTTCTATCGGGACGCACGCCTCCGGCGCCTCACGCGCTACCGCTACAACAACGTTCCCCTGGACTGCGGCGGGCGCTACCTCTACTTGCGAGACGATGATAGTGGGGAGTTCTGGTCCCCTTCGTGGCAGCCTACTCGCCGTGAAGTGGAGAACTATTTCTGCCGCCACGGGCTGGGCTACACCATCATCGGCTCCACCCACCAGGGGATCGAAGCCCAAACCCGGTACTTCGTCCCCTTGGGCGACAGCCTGGAAATCTGGCAACTGACGTTGACCAATCGGCGCGAGGAGCCCGCCAACCTCTCGGTTTTCTCCAGCATCGAGTTCTGCCTGTGGGATGCCCAGGGCGACGCCACCAACTTTCAGCGCAATTTCAACGTCGGCGAGGTGGAGGTTCCACCCCTCAGTCCCCCCCGTGATAACGGGGGGGAGGTGGAAGGGGGGGTGATCTACCACAAGACCGAATACCGCGAGCGGCGGGATCACTTCACCTTCTTTGCCTGCTCTGAACCATTAGCCGGGTTCGACACGCAGCGCGACGTGTTCCTGGGACCGTACCGCGGTTGGGACGCTCCAGCGGCGGTTGAGCGCGGTCGTTCCTTCAACTCCGTAGCTCACGGCTGGGCGCCGATGGGCTCGCACCACGTCAAGGTCACCATCGAGCCTGGCCAAACCCGCCAGATCATCTTCCTGCT
The DNA here is from genome assembly GCA_964446635.1 of uncultured Anaerolineae bacterium. Classification (GTDB taxonomy): domain Bacteria; phylum Chloroflexota; class Anaerolineae; order VGOG01; family VGOG01; genus CAYUPJ01. The sequence continues at coordinate 6,766 of CAYUPJ010000106.1, read as the reverse complement.
GGGTTATCACGAGAACCCTCGTGATCAGAAGTTCGATCTCCCTGGTTCGCAGACGATCAACAAGCAAACGGTCAAGCCCATCATCGCCAGATACCTGGACAAAGACAACGTGGACGCCGCCTTCGAGGCGCTACGTGCCTACTGGGACGGCCTGTTGGGCATCTTGCAGGTGGAAACACCGGATGTCCACACCAACCGCATGGTCAACGTCTGGAACGCCTACCAGAACATGGTCACCTTCAACCTGTCGCGTTCGGCCTCGTTCTTCGAATCAGGCATTGGGCGCGGCATCGGCTTCCGTGATTCTAACCAGGATCTGCTGGGCTTCGTCCATACGGTTCCGGCGCGGGCCCGCCAGCGCATCCTGGACCTCGCCGCTACGCAACTGGAGACGGGCGGCGCCTACCATCAGTACCAGCCGCTCACCAATCGCGGCAACAATGAGATCGGCGGCAACTTCAACGACGACCCGCTCTGGTTGATACTGAGTGTGGCTGCCTATCTGAAAGAAACCGGCGACTGGAGTATCCTTGACGAGCTAGTGGAGTACGACAACCGGCCCGGCACCGAAACGCCACTCTACGAACATCTACAGCGCAGCCTGCGCTACACGCTGGAGCGGCTGGGGCCGCACGGCCTGCCACTCATCGGCCGCGCCGACTGGAACGATTGCTTGAACCTGAACACCTTCTCCGACACGCCGGGCGAATCCTTTCAGAGCGTGGCCACCCAAAGAGAGGGGAAGGTGGCCGAATCGGTCTTCATCGCCGGGCTGTTCGTGCTGGCGGCGAAGGAGATGGCGCAAATCAGCGAGTCGGCGAATCAGCGAATCTGCAATCTACAATCTACAATCTGCAATCCGCAATTCTACGTGGAAGCGGCGCAGCGGATGGAGGCGATCATTCTCGAACACGGCTGGGACGGAGAGTGGTTCCTTCGCGCCTACGATGACTTCGGGCACAAGGTCGGCTCCCACGAATGTGAGGAGGGGCAGATCTTCATCGAGCCGCAGGGCTTCTGCGTTATGGCTGGCATGGGCCTCGACGACGGCCGGGCCGAGAAAGCGCTGGCAGCGGTGAGGGAACGTCTGGCCACGCCGCACGGCATCATCCTCCAGCAGCCTGCCTACTCACTCTATTACCTGCACCTGGGCGAGATTTCATCCTACCCGCCTGGCTACAAAGAGAACGCCGGGATTTTTTGCCACACCAACCCGTGGATCATGATCGCCGAGGCCATCGTCGGGCACGGCGACCAGGCGCACGACTACTACACCCGCATCAACCCTTCGGCGCGGGAGGAGATCAGCGAGGTGCATCGCTGCGAGCCGTACGTGTACGCCCAGATGATCGCCGGACGCGATGCCCCGACCTACGGCGAGGCCAAGAACTCCTGGCTGACCGGCACCGCCGCCTGGAACTACGTGGCCATCACCCAGTGGATTCTGGGCATCCGGCCCACCTACGACGGCTTACAGATCGCCCCGGTCATTCCCAGCGACTGGCCTGGTTTTAAGGCCACGCGCGTCTTTCGAGGCGTGACCTACCGCATCTTCGTGGAGCGCGTCGGCGCGGGCAATACGGTCTCACTCACCGTGGACGGCCAGCCCATTAAGGGGAGCATCGTTCCCCTGCCGCCTGCGGGACAGACTGAGGTAGTAGTTAAAGCTATTCTGACTTGATGATGAAGACGGTTACGGGAGGAACGTTAATGTCAACGATTATTTCTTTTCCACCTGATTTCATCTGGGGTGCAGCCACTGCGTCGTACCAGATCGAAGGGGCGTGGAACGAGGATGGCAAGGGCGAGAGCATTTGGGATCGCTTCAGCCACACGCCCGGCAAGATCGCTAATGGCGATACAGGCGATATTGCTTCTGATCACTACCATCGCTGGCGTGAGGACGTGGCTCTGATGGAGGAAATGGGGCTGCACGCTTACCGCTTCTCAATCGCGTGGTCTCGCCTGCTGCCAGAAGGACGAGGGCGCGTCAACCCTGCCGGGCTTGACTTCTATGACCGGCTCGTGGACGCGCTGCTCGAAATCCGGATCGAGCCTTTCGTCACCCTCTACCACTGGGACTTGCCGCAGGCCCTGCAAGATCAGGGCGGCTGGCCCGCCCGGGCCACTGCTGAAGCCTTTGTGGAGTACGCGGACCTGGCTTCGCGCACCCTGGGGGACCGGGTGGCATACTGGATGACGCTCAATGAGCCTTTCGTCAGCGCGTTCGTGGGCTATCTCGAAGGGCGGCATGCCCCAGGTCACTCCGATCTCGACGAGGCGCTGGCAGCGGCGCATCACCTGCTGTTGGCCCACGGGTGGGCCGTTCCCGTCATCCGCCGCAACAGTCCGGATGCTCAAGTTGGAATCGCGCTAAACTTGAGCGGCCAGACCCCGGCCTCCCCCAGCGCCGCCGACCGGGCCGCAGCCTGGCGAGGGGATGGCATCCTCAACCGCTGGTTTCTCGATCCACTCTCAGCGCGGGGCTACCCGCCCGACATCGTGCAGCACTACGGGCGTCCTATGGACTTTGTGCAGCCAGGTGATCTGGAGGCGATTGCCACGCTCCTCGGTTTCCTTGGGGTGAACTACTACACCCGCCGTATCGTGCGTAGCACCGAAATTCCCGAGGCCAAGAACGCCCCCCGCACGGTTTTCCCCAACCCGGAGAGAACCGAGATGGAATGGGAGGTCTACCCGGAGGGTCTTTACGAGCTGTTAGGGCGGTTGCATTTTGACTACTGCCTCCCAGCCCTCTACGTCACCGAAAACGGGGCAGCCTACCCGGATCAGATCGGTCCCGACGGGCGGGTGGATGATCCGGCGCGAGTGGCGTATCTAAAGACCCACTTCACCGAAGCGGCCAAGGCCATCGCCGCAGGGGTGCCGTTGCGAGGCTACTTCGTCTGGTCGCTGATGGACAACTTCGAGTGGGCGCACGGCTACTCGAAACGCTTCGGTCTGGTTTACGTGGATTATCTGACGCAGCGGCGGGTGTGGAAGACCAGCGCGCACTGGTATCGTCGAGTCATCGCCGCCAATGGCGTGGTGGATTAGGTGGCAGGTGCGACGCACTTCTGAAGTGCGTCGCACCTCTAGAATTGGGGAGGTTTGGCCATGCAATATGGATACTTCGATGATGAGCGTCGGGAATACGTGATCACGAACCCGAAGACGCCGGTCAAGTGGATCAACTACGTGGGGACCCTGGCCTTTGGGGGGATTGTGGATCACACCGGCGGGGCGTTAATTTGCCAGGAGGACCCGGCCCTCAATCGCATCACCAAATACATTTCCCAACTACCCAGTTCGGAATTCAAGGGGGAGACGCTGTACCTCCGCTTCAAACAGGAGGAGGGATACAAAGTCTTCTCTCCCTTCTTCGTCCCCACGCTGGATCCCTACGACCTCTACGAGTGCCACGTTGGGCTGGGCTACACTCGAATTGTCTCCGAATTCTACGGCATAATGACCGAGGTGACCGTTTTCGTCCCCTTGGGGGAGAGCCGGGAGATCAGGGACATCTGCATTACCAACGTCTCCGACTGCCATTTGAAGATTGACGTCATCCCCATAGTCGAATACACGCATTTCGACGCCCTCAAGCAGCTCACCAACGCCGACTGGGTGCCGCAGACGGTGCAGAGCAAGGCGTATCCTGGTGAGGAGGGTTTGCTCATCCTGACCCAATATGCCTTTATGAACAAGGACACCCGGATCAACTACTTCACCTCGAACCATCCTGTCTCCTCCTTCGAATCGGACCGCAGGCATTTCCTGGGGGACAACGAATACGGCACCTGGGCCAACCCGCTCAGTTTACAACAGGAGGAGCTCAGCGACTACGAGGCCCTGCGCGGGGACAACATCGCCGCCCTGCTCCACCACCTGGGGACCATTCAACCCGGCGAGACCACCAGGCTGATCACTCAACTGGGCCAGGATGAAAGCGTCGAGAAGGCCCTGCCCGCCATCCGACGTTATCGGGACCCGGAGCAAGTGGATCGGGCGCTGGAGGAACTGGCTGCCTTCTGGGACACCTACCTGTCCAGGCTACAGGTCGAGACCCCTGACGCCAACACGAACAGCCTGCTCAACATCCACAACCCCAGGCAGTGCTACATCACGCTGAACTGGTCCCGCTACCTCTCCCTCTACCAACTTGGCTTCGGCGCCCGGGGCATCGGTTTCAGAGATAGCTCCCAGGACGTGATGGGCGTCCTGGTCAGCGCACCCGAGGAGGGCAAGGCACTCATCCGAAAACTCCTGCAGGTGCAGAAGCAGGACGGCTCGGCCATGCACCAGTTCAATCCTCTAACCACGGTGGCTAACGAGGGCGATTCCAGAGAGATCGAGGGAGCCCCCAAATACTACAGTGACGACCACCTGTGGATCGTGCTTGCCGTCACCGCATACCTCAAGGAAACAGGGGATATCGCCTTTCTGGACGAGGTGCTGCCCTACTACGAAAAGGACAAAGAGGGACATCCTCTCGAATCAGGGACGGTGCTTGACCATCTGCGCCGCGCCATCGAGTTCACCTGGAACGACGTGGGGGCCCACGGGCTGCCGCTGTTGGGCTTCGCCGATTGGAACGACACCGTCAACTTACGGCGAGGGGCGGAGTCGTTGTTCACGGCCAATCTGTTCGGCAAGGCTCTGCTGGAGATGGTGGAACTGGCCCGGTACTTGGGAGATGAGGAATCCATCGCCCGCTACACCGAGTACTACGAAACGATGAAGCTGCGGGTGAACGAGCACGCCTGGGACGGCGAGTGGTACGTGCGGTACTTCGACGCCGATGGCAGCCCCCTCGGCTCCCGCTCGAACACCAAGGGACAGATCTACGCCAACGGGCAATCGTGGCCTGTGATCTCAGGCTTTGCGCCTCCGGACAAGGCAAGGACAGCCCTAGACGCTGTGTACCGGCGGCTCAATACCCGCAACGGCATCAAGCTCAGCACGCCGGGATACAACGGCTATGACAAGGCGAAGGGGGGGATTACCACCTACCCGCCGGGCGCGAAGGAGAACGGCGGCATCTTTCTACACTCCAATCCGTGGGCCATCGTCGCCGAAACGATCGTCGGGAACGGAGACCGGGCCTTCGAATACTACGGTCAGATCAACCCGGTGGCCAAAAACGACAAGATAGATGAATTTGAATGTGAGCCTTACGTCTATCCCCAGAACATCCTGGGCGATGAACATCCCCAGTTCGGGTCGGCCCGCAACAGTTGGCTTACTGGCACCGCCTCCTGGGCTTATCAAGCAGGCACCCAATACATCCTGGGGATCAGACCGACTTATGCGGGGCTGCAGATCAATCCTTGCTTACCCAGCAAGTGGGATGGATTCAAAGTAACCAGGGGATTTAGAAATGCGGTTTACCGGATCGAGGTCAAAAACCCCGACCACGTCTGCAAAGGGGTGAAATCAGTCAAAGTGGATGGCGAAGAGGTCAAAGGCAACGTGGTGCCTGTTTTTGGAGACGGCAAGACTCATCAGGTTGAGGTCATTGTAGGGTAAAGTAGCATCAAGCAGCTTTGAGCAGGGCCTGGGCTTGCTTCGCCAGCTCGACGAGCCCCCTCAGCCCCCGAACCTGATACACGGGTATCGCGGGGCTCATACCGTAGAGAGGATGATCGGGGAACATCTCCATGATTTTGTGCGCTGCCTGCTCAGGCGAGAGGTTCTGGAGCTCCGGGGCATCCCAGCCGAAGGAGTCCGGCAGGCCAAGCTCTATCATCACCTGGGCGGCAGTCGCGAAGGCTGTGTACTCCTGCTCAAATGAATCCGAGATGTATTTCTGCTCGATGTGCGAAGCCTCGTGAGCCAGGCTGTTTATGAGCGCAGGTCTATCTTGGAGCGTCTCTCTGCCGATGAGCACCAGCCTCACTAGATTAACAGTCATCGAGCCCCAACCCAGCTTGTTTGTGGGATCGAGAATGAAACGCGCCCTCCGCTGGGCTGAAGATTCGGCCAGCCGGCGGCCGGTCGCTGTGCTCATCATTTCCTCAAACGCTTCCACCAATGGTGACGGAACGTGCCGGTCAACGTACCTCTGGAGTGACATCGTCATCTCCGATACCTCCCATCATCTCCACCACGAAATCGTGGGCGATGGCCCGAAACTCCCCCCAATCCCGCCAGTCCCCCTTCAGAGCACGCAGGTTATCAACCACTGCCGACAACTCTCCCACCGGCACGTGGCAAAATGACAGGATGTGCTCCTCCTTGTCCTGAGGAACCGGCTCTCCCCTGTCTCCCCTCACCAAGAAGACGTAAGAAACAAAGGGCATCGTTTCCCCTTGACAGCGAAGCTCGTACTCAAGGACGCCCAGGAAGCGTTCCACCTCTATTTCCAGCCCCATCTCCTCCTGCGCTTCGCGATGCAGGGCGTGCAAGACACTCTCCCCCCACTTCACCCCGCCGCTGGGCAGGCGATAGGTGCCGGCGGGGTAGAAGTCCTTGCTGTGCAGTATCAACCCGCCGTCAGCGTCTTGGATGGCCAGGATGACCTCCCCTCGACGGTCACAAGCTGCCTTGTCCTGCCAATAGGAGAATTCTCTTTCGTCCATCCTCAGCGTGTAACGCCGCCTCTCAAAGGGACCATACCGCTCGGTCAGTTCCTCGATCTCTCGTTCGTCAATCAGATCGCTCATTTGCCACTCACCTACTCAGAGGCTTAACGAAATGTCATTGCGAGTTGGCCATGGCGCAGCCCGCCATTCTAAAGGACAGAAACACTGCCCATCCTGTCATT
>CAYUPJ010000105.1:0-14731 GCA_964446635.1 uncultured Anaerolineae bacterium | reverse complement strand
AGACCATCGAATGCTGAACTATCCCACACCCATACGTTCCTCTCGGAGGCAATCCCCATGTGCACATCACCTTCGGGCTCCTTGGCAAGGTACACTTGAACCTGAGCTTTCGAAAGGTGTGTATGTGCGGGGCCCCGGATGCCTGTCAGGCAATCGAAGTAGCCATGTATACACGCGAGCACTGGATCACCCTGCACAGAAGCCATTAGCAAGTCTTCCAGAGCACCCTCGCTCCCGTTGTCCGGCGTTATGAAGACCGCCACCTGAGGACTAGTGGGCGTTGGTACTATCACCTCATCGGGGACAGGAAGATTGGCATCTCTGAGAGCGTTCTGGACGCTTCGAAATGTATCCTCGAAGCTTGCATTGGCATCCCTGACAATCCCTATGCATGTGAGATCATTGTAGCCATTGAGCTTTCGTAAGGGCGCGATGCTGGGCTTGAATTGGTGCTTACCCCCGACGTCCTTAACTTGGACATCATCGAGTTGCATTGTCTCGAGAAGGCGGTTGAAGAACCTCACCTCGTGGGTCCCCTCAACAAGCAAGAGCTTGGTTCGCGATATGGTAATGGGCATCGTGTGCTACCTAACTTCCCAGTCTGTTGCCAAGGCGGCTTCCAGTTGATCTCGCTCGAAAGTGTAGAGAGTTGTTTTCTCTGCACGCCTTTCCAGCCGATGGAGTCGGAAATCAACATCTTCTTCCTTGAACACTCTGAGAGCTACACCGATGCATTCTGCACTGTGGGTTGTGGCGAAAACTTGACAATCGTGCGTGTTCGCAAACCGGGCAATCGAAGACCACGCTTTGTGCATCACCGAGTGATGAAAACTGTTCTCAACTTCGTCGATGAGAGCAATGCCGTTTTTGACGTTTGCCAAGGCGAGCAGGATCAAGGTCAACCTTGTGACGCCAGATCCCAACAGTGTCAGTGGGACTAGGCCAAATCCAACATCCGCGTGGATCATAGCCATTTCATTCTCAATGGCAAGTGAAGTCCGCTTCAAACCGGGCTCTATTCCTCGAAGAAGCTCCTCAAAGCCTGGAACTCTGTTCTCCTTGTCCAAACTGCTATAGCGCCTGGCTTGCTCCTCAAGAATGGACACACCCTCGGCAGACACGAAAACGCTATTGGGAATAACATCCTTCTTCCCACCCTGCGGGCTAACCCTTCCCACAGATATGATAGCTCGACTGGTGTGAGGTGGCCCATCGTGGGGGGTGTATGTCAACCTAACTGCGACGCTCTCGTGCAGATCCTCAGCAGACATCGGCTCAGATTCTGGCTCGCCCATCTCGTTGACAGGGACTGGGAATTCAATCGGCAGTGACTCAAGGAACTCAATGCTAAGGCTGTATCCTTGGTCGCCCGACGTTTTGACATCGAAGATGACTGGCTCTACTAACTCTGTCCTGTGAAACAGGTAGGGAATCGTGCTCTGTCGTGGACTGAACCTGGTGAGGCCTCGTCTTACGTTCACGTTGATTGGCAGGGACGGATTGGTCGGTCCCAGACAGAGAAAAAGCGCTTCTAGGAGAGTTGTCTTCCCGGAGTTGTTAGCCCCAGTAATGAGGTTCACTTGACCAAACCCCGTAGCGTCCAGATCTTTGAATAGTCTAAAATTCTTGATGTGTATTCCTGTTATAAAGATTCTCTCCATCTACACCCTTCCTTTCTCAGTCTAATGGTGCTGGTAACGCGATCTGCAGGAGGTCCTTGGCTAAGAAGCCATATAATTGCCGTTCTAATTCTACCACGTCTTCCCCATTTGCGCAATCTGAGCACTCAGGATATAATGAGGTTGCCCGTGGAGGGGAATCGCCAGTACAAAAGAGTATGGATTTTGTCTATAACCACTCGTGGTAATATTGTTACCGTCTGCCCTATGGGCATTTTGTCTACATTTGCAACTAAAGGAGAGCTTGAAGATGAGCAAGCCGTCGTCCAAAATCAGCTCCGTTGATAGAGTTCGGGAACATCTAAGACGCTGCGGGTTAGCCATTGAGGTGATGGAGTTGGACGAGAGCACCCGCACGGCAACGCTGGCTGCCCAGGCAGTGGGATCGCCCTTGGGGGCTATCGTGAAATCACTGGTCTTCCTGGCCGACGGGAAGCCGGTCCTCGTCCTGGTGTCCGGCGACAAGCGGGCCGACCCGAAGAAGCTGGCCAGAATCCTCAAAGCCAAGCGGGTCATGATCGCCAACGCCGATCAGGTGCGGGAGGCCACCGGCTTCGCGATTGGCGGTGTACCCCCGGTGGCTCACAAAGCTAAATTATCCACCTTCATTGATCAGAACCTGGCGCGCTTTGAGAAGCTGTATGCAGCGGCAGGCTCTCCGCGTGCTGTCTTCCCCATCTCCTGCCAAGCGCTCTTGGAAATCACAGAGGGGCAATTGGCAGACGTGACCGAGGATTGATGTCCATGAAAGCCTGAAGGAGGTCGTGATGAAGCGAGTTGCTGTACTGACCAGTGGCGGCGATGGACCGGGCCTGAACCCCTGTATCCGCGCCGTGACCAGGATGGCCTTGGGATACAGCCTGGAGGTGATGGGCATCGAATGGGGCTATGCCGGGCTGATGCGTGGCGAGCTAATTCCCCTGGATGCCCGCTCAGTGGGCGGCATAATCGGCAAGGGGGGCACCTTCTTGGGCACTGCCCGCGCGCCTGAGTTTAAGACCCCCAAGGGCCAGCGGGAGGCCCTGCGCAACCTGAACCGCCACGGTATCGAGGGGTTGGTGGTCATCGGCGGGAACGGGTCTTTGAGCGGAGCCTGTGCTCTTCACCGCTTGGGCTTCCCAGTGGTAGGCGTGCCTGCTACGATTGACAACGATGTGGTTGGCACAGATATAGCCATAGGCGTGGACACCACCCTCAATACCATCTTGGATGCTATTGACAAAATCAAGGACACCGCCTCTTCTCACCAAAGGGCCTTTCTGATCGAGACCATGGGGCGCGACTCTGGATACCTGGCCCTCATGGGTGGCATGGCTGGCGGGGCAGAGCTTGTTCTGATTCCTGAGGTTGAGACCTCTCTCGAAGAGGTGGCCCAGGGCCTGCTGGACGCCTACGTGCGGGGAAAGGCTCATTGCATCGTCGTGGTGGCTGAGGGGTATAAGCCCGGTACCCAGGCAGTGGCTGTTTATCTCAAAGAGAGGCAGGAGGAGCTGGGCTTTGAGGTGCGGGTTACCGTTCTGGGACACATCCAGCGAGGCGGTGCGCCCTCGGCTTTCGACCGAATCCTGGCCACCCGGCTCGGTGCCGCCGCTGTCAGAGAGCTACACGAGGGCAACCGCGGCCACATCGTGGGCCTGATCGGCAACCAGATTGTTCTCACTCCATTGGAGGATGTGTTGACTCGTCAAAAAGAGCTCGATCTGAGCCTCGGCGAGCTAAGCAAGGTAATGGAGAAGTAAAGAGTTCAAGGGCTGTAAACGTTGTCCTGATTGCCACTCTCGAACTCGCGGCGGAGGACTTTCAGGCAATGTGCCTGATCCTGTTCGCGCACTACCAGATTCAGGCTGTGTTCGGAGAGAGATTGCGAGAACATCAGTACGTCAACACCCACTTCGCTGAGGCGCTGCAGCGCGCGAGCGGCCCTCTGAAGCGTCCATGTGTCGTCCTGGCTGCCTATGGCGATCATGCTCAGCCCGGCGGTAGAAATGATCGCTGGCAGCAGTTCGCGGTCAGAACTGGGGGGCTCGACGATCAGCGTGCCACCCCCCCTTTCATCCCCCCCGCCTGCGGGGGGGATGAAAGGGGGGGGGTTAAAGCTGTTGACGATGCGCAAGGGGATGCCGCTTTCAGTGACCGGACGGATCGTCTTGGGGTGGAGTACGTCCGCACCGAAGTAAGCCAGGTCGGCGGCTTCGGTGTAAGAGAGTTCGGTCAAGGTGCGCGCCTGGGGAACGATGTTGGGATCAGCCGTGAGGATGCCGTCCACGTCACTCCAGATCCACACCTCATCGGCGTCCAGCCCTGCGCCGACGATGGCGGCTGTGTAATCACCGCCTCCACGCCCTAGAGTGGTGGTCACACTCCCCTCGGTCGCAGCGATGTAACCGGTGATGACCGGGATCACACCTCGCTCGACCAGTGGCCGAATCCGTTGTTGCAACCGCTGGCGGGTCTGATCCATCAGCGGCGTTGCCGCGCCGAATTTATCGTCGGTGACGATCAACTCGGTCGCACTAATCGCCTGGGCGCGCCCACCCCGATCTCGCAACACGGCGGCCAAGATGTTTGCCGATAGCTGTTCACCGAAAGATGCCACCGCGTCGCAGCCACGGACAGTCAACTCTCCCAACACGGCGATACTGCGGTAGAGCCGCTCCAGTTCGTGCAGTCGGTCTTCGACCAGTCCGCCCACTTCGAGCCGTTCCGGGCTATGGTTCAGCAGGGTCTCGACGACGTCCAGGTGTCTGCTCAACAGCCCAGCCTTGATCTCGCGGTACACGCTGTCCTTGCCCTCGGCTGCGGCCCGCGCTCCGGCGATCAACTGGTTGGTCACGCCGCTCATCGCCGAGACGACGACCACTGTCTTTCCTGTCACCGCGCCGTTTGTCTGGTTATGGCGTTCAATCACGATGTCTGCCACGTTGGCAAAGCATTGCGCGTCTCCTACCGAGGTGCCGCCGAATTTGTGTACGATCATGATATCCTCCATGTCATAGCTAAATCCCCGACAGCGCCTGGCCCAGGTCGGCGATCACGTCATCGGCGCCCTCAATGCCCAGCGCGTAGCGCACCAGATTGTCTTTGATGCCCGCTTCGTCACGCTCCTTATGGTCCAAGGAGAACAGCATTGCTGGTTGTTCGATAATGCTTTCCACGCCGCCCAGCGTAGGGCCGATGTAGGGTAGACGCAACAGATCAATGAAACGGGACGTTTTGTCCATGTCGCCCTCGATCTCAAAGCTGACCACGCCCCCGAATCCGGTCATCTGCCGCCGGGCGATCTCGTAATCGGGGTGGCTGGGCAGGCCGGGGTAATAAACGCGACGGACGGCGGGATGCCCCTCCAGAAACTGGGCGACGCGCTGCCCGTTCTCGTTTTGGCGGCGGACGCGCAATTCCAGCGTCTTCAGGCCGCGCAGCAACAGGTAGGCGTCGTGAGGGTTGCTTACGCCGCCCAACACCCCCCGCGCTGATTGGATTGGGGCCAGGGTCTCGCCAGAGCCAATGACTGCGCCGGCCAGCAGGTCATTGTGACCTCCCAGGTACTTGGTCGCACTGTGGATCACCAGATCAACGCCGTACTCTAGCGGGCGCAGGTTGATCGGTGTAGCGAAGGTGCTGTCGAGCATCGTGGTGATGCCGTGCTGCTTGGCGATCTCGACCATTTGGGCCAGGTCTATAACGCGCAAGTAGGGATTGGTTGGCGTTTCGGAAAAGATCAGCCGGGTGGTGGGGCGGATGGCCGCAGCTAGCGCGGCGGGATCGTCAATCGGCGCCAAGGTGGCCTCGATCCCCCAGCGGCTCAAGTAGCTGAAGGCAAATTCGTGCGTGCGGCGGTAGCTGCCGCTGACCATCACCAGGTGGTCGCCGCTGGATAGCAGGGCAAACATCGTGGTGGTGATGGCGCACATCCCACTGGCGAAAAGCAGGGCCTGCTCCCCCCCTTCCAGTGCGGCAATCTTGCGCTCCACGACTTTCTGCGTCGGGTTGCCGTAGCGTCCATACTCGTCTCGCGCATTCGGGTCGTTGACAGCCAGGCGGTGCATGTAGTCCAGGATTTCGGCTGTATTCTCAAAGGTATAGGTCGAAGCCTGGATGATGGGGGTGGTGATTGCGCCGTAGGGCTTGCGCTTTTCCTCACCGGCGTGTACAGCCTGCGTTGAGAAATGGTGCGTCATGAATCGTCTCCTCTCCGGTCGTTTTACGAACAATGTGATGGGGATTGTCTTATCAGAGAGGAGAGAGGGGAATTAAAAAGCCTCTTCAGCGGGGGTATCCCAGTTGAAGAGGCACTTGCGCCATTGCTACGCTCTCATCTTCCAGAACCCACTGAGGCTCTGCCGGAATTGGCACCATAGCGTGCATTCATTGCACCACCTGGTTGCCGAGGCTTCACAGGGCCGGTCCCTCCACCTCTCTTGATAAGAAAACTCTCATCCAAGTGATATTCAATTGGTAGGGGAATAATATCACAGTCGGGCCAAAATGTCAAACTGAAGTTATTGAGGCCAGCCTGTTACCAGATTATGGGGCGGATGCTAAACGAAGCCGGTGCTCCTCCCCTCCCTCTTTCCCCCCCATTGGGGGGGATGAAGGGGGGGAGGAGCACCGGCTGTGACCATCTGTTGTTCCCAAGAGGGTGACCACGCAGCTATCTAATCACCCACTTTGGGCAGCTCTTTCAGCGCTTCCTTGACCTTCTCCTCAGGGTACTCGTAATCGGGTAGCACGCCAGCGAAGTATTGGTCGTAGGCGCCCATGTCGAAGTGACCATGCCCGCACAAATTGAAGGCAATCACCTTCTCCTCACCCGTCTCCCTGCACTTGAGGGCCTCGTCCATGGTCACCTTGATAGCATGGGCGGGCTCGGGCGCGGAGATGATCCCTTCGGCTTTGGCGAAGCTCACCGCCGCCGCGAAAACCGGGTTCTGATACACGGCCACCGCCTCCATGATCCCCAACCTGTGGAGGTGACAGATGATGGAGGCCATGCCGTGGTAGCGCAGCCCGCCAGCGTGGATGGGCGGGGGGACGAAGCTGTGTCCCAGGGTGTACATCTTAATGATTGGGGCCAGGCCCACCGCGTCACCGAAGTCGTAGGCATAGAGACCCTTGGTCACAGAGGGGCAGGCCATAGGCTCCACGGCGATGAAGCGGATGTCCTTGCCCTCGACGATTCTATCACGGACGAAGGGCAGCGAGAAGCCAGCGAAACTGGAGCCGCCGCCGATGCAGCCGATCATGATGTCCGGGTATTCCCCGATCTTCTCGAACTGCTTCTTGGTCTCTAGCCCGATGACCGTCTGGTGCAGCAGGACGTGATTGACCACGCTGCCCAAGGAGTAGTTGGTATCGTCACGGCCAAGGGCGTCCTCTACCGCCTCACTGATAGCGATGCCGAGGGAACCCGTTGATTCAGGGTCTTTGGCCAGAATGCCTCGCCCACTATTTGTGTCCTGGCTGGGGCTGGGCACAATTTCGGCCCCCCAGGCCTGTATCATGCTCTTGCGGTAGGGCTTCTGCTCGTAGCTGGCTCTGACCATGTACACCTTGCACTCCAGACCGAAGAGGTTGCAGCCAAAGGCCAGGGCGCTGCCCCATTGCCCGGCCCCTGTCTCCGTGGCCAGACGCTTGACCCCCGCTTGTTTGGCGTAGTAGGCCTGGGCCACCGCCGTGTTGGGCTTGTGGCTGCCTGGTGGGCTCACTCCCTCCCACTTGTAGTAGATCTTGGCTGGAGTGTCCAGAGCCTTCTCCCAACGCCTGGCACGGATCAGGGGCGTCGGCCGCCACAGCTTGTACACCTCCCGCACCTCGTCCGGAATGTCAATGTACCGCTCGGTGCTGAACTCCTGCTCGTTCAAGGCGCTGCAGAACAGGGGCGGCGGTAATATAGTGGGTTCCTTGGTGACAGGATGCAGGAGCGGTGGCAAAGGCTCCGGCAAGTCCGCCTGGATGTTGTACCACTGGGTAGGTATCTCCTTTTCGCTTAGAAGAATCTTAGTCTCTTCCATTTTTTGGTTCCTCCTTTGTGTTTTAAGTTGCACTATGTTTAGAAGTTTCAAGGCATGGGTGGCTCTTGCAAATCGCCTTTGACCTCAAGAGACCGGTTTCGACCATAATCTCCCTCCTTTCCGTTTCACGTTTCACGCATCACTTTTGCACTTAACCCCATCTTCTCTCTGACCTCGGTCATGGTGGCCTGGGCAAGGGGCCTGGCGCGAGCCGTGCCCTCGCGCAACACATCCCACACGTCACTTTTTCTCCATTTCACTCCTCCTAACAAAAAAGCTCTCGTCCCTTGAGGGGACGAGAGCTTTTATTCTCGTGGTGCCACCCTTCTTAGGCTGACCACCTGAAACAAAAAAATCCGCCATGACAGCGGATAAGTGGTGAGCCAGCCTCACTCGTTGCAGGTACGGGACAGCAACAGTGCCGTCCGATACCCTCAGCCCTGATAACGGTGGCGACTCCGGCGGGTACTACTTGTGGATTCGTGATCCCTTTCGATCCGCAACTCCCAGGTCCATTCGGCCTTCGCGCTGGCGTCGGATTCTCACCTTACCCCGACTCTCTGGGCCTCGCTTCAAGGCCTACTAGTCCTGTTCCCAGTCTTTAGCGGTTTCTGATTTGTCGAAGAGTATACCATACCAGGGTCAAAATGTCAAATCCGGTGTTGCTTAAACAGGCAAGGTGGTGTAAAATAACAGGTGCCCCGGTGAGGCAATTCATTGATTTGTTACCCCATTCAGGAGGTATATCTTGGAACGCGATCGTTGGACGCGAGCGGCCATCGTTTTGATAACCCTCAGCGCCACCATCTTCCTTTTCGAAAAGGCCTGGCGATTGAGTGGCTTCTTCGGCAACATCATCCTGATCTTCGCCCTGGCCTGGTTTATTGCTTTTATGCTGGATCCCCTGGTTGAGGGGCTCAGTGGTTGCCTCGCCCCCCACATCTTTACCAGGTGGGTACGGCAGCGTGCAGGCGACCGAGTTGCCCATGCTTTGGAAAACTTCCGCCTCCCCCGTGGTCTGGCCCTTAGCCTCGTCTACCTTGGATTAGTGGTAGTCATAGTGGTCATCGGCATCTTCTTAATACCCATGATCGTGACCCAGCTTTCACAACTGGGAGCCAAACTGCCCGAATACCTTGCCCAGTCGCCAGACTGGCTCGAGACTTTGCAAGAGGACTTGGCCAAGCGTAACATCTACGTAGACCTGACGTCAATCTATCGGCCTGAGGAGATGACTCGGCGAGCCGAGACCATCGGCGCCGCCATCGTTCAGAACGCTCTAGTCATTGTCACTCAAGTGGTCTCAGGCGTGGCTAACGTATTTATTATCCTCGTTCTTAGCTTCTATATGATGCTGGACGGCAAGAGAGTAATCCAACAAGTTCTGGCCATGATCCCCCCTGACTACCATGATGAGTTGGCTGTGGCGAGTAAGAGTATTGAGCGCACCTTCGGCGGGTTTATTCGTGGCCAACTGGTTATGGCCCTACTCTATGCGGTCTTTGTCGTTCTCGCTATGACCATCGCCGGGTTGCGTTTTGCTGTAGCCATTGGGTCTTTAACTGGGCTGATCATGTTCATCCCGGTTGTCGGAGCCCCAGTCGCTATGGTTCTGCCCGCTATCATCGCCTTATTTCAGAACCCTAGCCTGGCCCTGTGGATGCTCGTGATCATGACCGTTTACCAGCAGATCCTCCTCCACATCGTGATGCCGAAGATCATGAGCGAAGCGGTGGGCATGCCCCCTCTGCTCATCCTAGCCGCCATCATGATCAGTGCCAGGTTGGTTGGCGTCTGGGGTTTCATCTTCGGCATTCCTGTGGCAGGAGCCCTATATGCCATAGGCACCTTCTTCCTGAACCGCTGGGAAGAACAGCGAAGGGTGAGCCTGGAAGAAGTTGAGCCCCAGGAAATAGCCCAGGGGAATGGGTAACGCGGTAGGGATCAGCCGATGACTCCTAACTCCTCACCTGCCTTCTCGAAGGCCTCCAGTCCTTTGTCCAGATCCTCTCGGCTGTGGGCGGCGGTGTTCATGACGCGGATGCGCGCTTCCCCACGGGGCACGGTGGGGAAGCCCAGGGCCATGGCGAAGACCCCCTCCTCAAACAGCCGCGCTGAGAACTGCTTGGCCAGCGGAGCTTCGCCCAGCATGACCGGCACGATGGGTGTTTCCGTCTTACCGGTGTCGAAGCCCAGGTTCTTCATCTCGGCCTTGAAGTAGCGGGTGTTCTCCCACAGCTTATCCACCAGCTCCGTGGATTCCTCCAACAGGTTAATGGCCGCCAGGCAGGCGGCGGTGTCGGCAGGGGTGGTGGCGCTGGAGAACAGGAAAGGGCGACCCCTCTGGCGCAGGTAGTCAATGATCACCTTCTTGCCAGAAAGCGAGCCCCCGACCACGCCGAAGGCCTTGGAAAAAGTCCCCATCTCCACGTCGAATTTGCCGTGCAGGCCGAAGTGGTCAACGATGCCCCGCCCGCCCCGGCCCAGCACCCCCTCGCCGTGGGCGTCGTCCACCATGGTGATCACCCCATATCTTTCGGCCACCTCGTACAGCTTGTCCAGGGGGGCGACGTCGCCATCCATGCTGAACACCCCATCGGTGACCAGCAGGCCCCGGCGGTACTGGCCGATGTTCTCCTTGATCACCCGCTCAGCGTCCTGAGGGTCGCGGTGCTCGTAGACGACGATGGTGGCTCTCGACAGCCGGCAGCCGTCAATGATGGAGGCGTGGTTCAGCCGGTCGGAGAAGACCACGTCCTCCCCTCCCACCAGGGTGGGGATGGCTACCTGGTTGGCAATGAAGCCGCCCTGCACAAAGATGGAGGCCTCCACGCCCTTGAACTCGGCTATACGTCGTTCCAGCTCCAGGTGCAGCTTTTGGGTGCCGGCGATGGTGCGCACCGCCCCTGGGCCACATCCCCACTCGTCAATGGCCTTCTTAGCAGCTTCCTTCAGCTTAGGGTGGTTGGCCAAGCCCAGATAGTTGTTGGTGCAGAAGTTGAGCACCCTCTTGCCGTCCACCACCATCCAGGCATCCACGGGCGATCCCATAGTGCGGATGTTGATGAACAGCCCCTGCTCTTTCAGGCTGGCCACATCTTCGTTGATGAAAGCTAGTTTGTCAGTCATGGTTCTTATCCTCCTCTCGTTCAAACAATAGCCTTTTTCTCCATAAACAAGCCAATACACGCGACAGCACTGAATACGCTTGTCTCCGTTATTGACTGAGTGGTTGCAGGTTCAGTTTTTTCACAACAATTCAGAAGACTGAGCTTAGTTTTGGAATGAGTTTCTCAATCCAATCGTATCCATCTTCTGCGGTTACCAGGACAAAATAATTCATTTGGTATTTGGTACCTTTTGTCAAGGTTGCTTGACGATCCCAGTCTGCACGGTATCCATGGCCCAGTTCATGCAACTCTATAGTGTCATAGCCACCTGAATCGAGAGCAACAGAGTTTATGGTGGCAATTTCTGTGACTGTGCCATCGGATTGTGTTTCCTTAGCCCAGTTGAAAACAAACGCAAATGATGCACCATTTGCTCGTCCCATAATCCAGTCGCCGGAGGAGGAGAGAGTGTCGCTATAGTAATGCCCTATGTATTGATCAGCTTGAGGCAAAGTGACCATATCCTTCCGCTGAACACCTGCATGGCTTTTCTCAGCAGTCCAATCAAATCCACCGCTTTTACGTCCGAGTTCTACATAAAGGTTCACCACATGCGGGATATCCCGAGTAGGAATAAGGGTTACTGTGATGTTTCCTACCACGATTTTGTTATCCACAACAGTCAACTTCACATGCGATTGACTTTGAAAATCAAATATTGAATCGTGTGTGGAATTCTCCCACTCTACGTACTTGCCTTGCTGTTTCAATATCCGAAGAACGGTCGGCCTTTCGTATCCTTCCGCGAAATTCCATTTGCCAGGTATACCACCCTCAAGGTAGCCCACCAAGTAATGGATATACATACACTCGTCACCAGGATCACCCTGAGGCCATCTAAAGTTAAAAAACTCAGTACTATGTTTTTGCACCAAGCGTACGCCGTGATACAGTACAAAGAAATCATCGCCTGGGATTCTTTCAATGGACATCATAGGAATTGGAGTGGGGCTCAAAGTTGGCGTGTTAGTGGGAGAAGAAGTAGACGTCGGCGTGTGCGTTGGAATCAGTGTGGCTGTTGGCGTTGATGTTGAAACTAGCGTCGCAGTCGCCGTCGCCGCAGGTCGGCTTGGGGTCGGGGTAGGAGTTGGAACAACAGTGGACGTAGAGAGTGGGGTCGACGTAACGGTCGTCCGCTCGGGCGAGGGAGTCAGAGTAGCGGTTGGGATGGGCGTTCTGGTCGGAATCGGGGTGGCGGTGAAGGTGGGAAGTTGTGTTGGCTCAATGGTCGCCTGCTCCGGCGTGGAAGAAGCTATCCCTAACGGCGTGCACCCGATTATGGAGACGCAAATCAGCTCCATCAGCACTGAGAGCGTCAATCGAGTCAGGCTTCGCACGTTCATATCTCACTTGTCTCCTCCGCGCATTTCTGGACTTCCGAAATCTCTGAGGCTTCGGAAGTCCAGACTGTTGTCTCCCTACATGGGCAATTGATGTCTACCAGCCTCGTCGGTCCATAAATTGCCTAAAGGCGGCCTGGGCTTCTTCCAGAGCCTCTAGCTCGTCCACCAGATACAGTTCGATCCCCAGGCGGGAGGCGATGGGCTCTAATAAATCGTAGGCGTCCTCCCTCTTGACCCAGACCTCGGCCGGCAGTCGTTTTAGCCTTTCGGCCAGAGCCAAAAATCGCTCAGGAAACTCCTCCAAGTAGGTTTCAGGGGAGGCCAAGTCAGTGCCGAAGATGAAGCCCGACGCATGGTCCACCGTCAACGTCTGGTAGGGGTAGTAGGGTCTTTCGCCTTTCTTATCCTGCGCAGGCGTGGGTGAGAGGAAGTAGTCCATTTCCCAGATGGCCTCCATAGGCTGAGCTGCCTTCTTGAGCCTGGCCAAGCGAAGCTCGTCTATAGGCACGTCGGGGAGTTCTTCCTCCTCCAGCAGGGCAGGCTCCAACCAGGCATCTCTCCAGGAGAGGCCCTTCTCCGTTTCTTCTGGCACCCTGACGAACCAGAGCTCCTCCTGGGGTGGATCGAAGAGAGCGGGGTCTTCGCGGAAGCGGAGGCAGACCTCTCTCGCCTGTTGCAGGGCCAGGGTGAGAAACCTGGCCTCGTCGGCCGTCAGGTACCAGGGATGGTATGCCGGACGGTAGCTGCGGAACAGCGGCCAGGCGATTCTCCCTCGAAACTTCAGGCCCAGGAGTTTGATCACCTGGTGATCTTCCTTTGTCAGCCCTTCTCTGCCGCCGAAGGAGGCCATCAGGCATTTCTGCAGCAGGAGCTCTTCTAGGGCTTCGGAAGGATCCGGAGGAGGCTCGGATGCGATTCGCATGTAGCTTTCCAACCCCTCGCTGCCCAGGTACAAAGCCAGGGCAAACATCTCCCCCAAAGCGCCCATGACGCAACAGTAGCCGATTTCCCCGCTGGCCGGGTCCTGGACCCCGAAGACGTCCGAGTCGTACATCCACGTCCAGGCCTCGATCTCTTGGAATTCTAGAGCCGCTTGGTAAAGAGCTTCCCAGTCGGTTATGGTTGGTGCTGTTTCCTTCATGGTTACAATCTCCTTTGTAGTAAAATTACACTGCATCAGAAAACCGCTCGGTTTTTGACGCCCAGCGATAAGGTCGCCGATTGTGGCGGCCTGCCGAGGCTGAATGGCCTGGCTAGAGCTGGGCTGGTTTTTTTCTGGCTTTGCTTACATGTACTCTTCCTCGTATAGCAGTCTCTCCAGTTTGGTCAGCGCTGTCCGCACCGAGCGCAAGCGGCGGGCTGCTTCCGCCTCCGCGTCCTTTTCCTGGAGCGTGGCCTGGGCCAGACTGGCGGCGGCACGCAGCAGGCCAAACGCTGCGCCCTGCAGTTTGGTGTCGGTCTGGCGCATCTTCTCCGTCTGGGCGACGATCTGGTCCACGGCTGGTCGCCAGTCGGGGGCCGGCTTGCGCGGGGCCTTGCGGTCCAGGCTGGTGCGCATCTGGGCCTCCCCTGTCGGGCCGGCCAGTTGCTCGATGATTCCCTCACGCTCCTTCAGACGGTTGTACTCCTCGGTCAGGCTGGTGCGGATGCCCCTGCCGAAGGTGATGCGATAAAAGCTCAGGATCCCATCATAGACGATGCGGTCACGGAAGGGCAACAGGGTTGTTTGCACCAGGATGGGCAATGGGGCACCTCCTGTCACCGCCTCTAGCGTATCGTACAGCCCCAGAACGCCGTAGAGGTGGGTCGTCCCCCTGCCACTCATGAAGACGGTGTACGGCTTCAGGTGGCGCATGATGTAGAAATCGCCGCTGACCTGGTGGCGCCAACCGGCGACGATAGCCAGTTCCTGGGCCGAAAACCGTTCCGGGTTCTCGGCCACGAAACGTTCCAGCAGATCGGGTTTAGCGTGAAGCGCATCGCGCAGCTTGGCGACTTGCTCGACGGGCTGCTTGCTGAGGTCCTCGGCAGTGGTGACGTGGGGAATGACCTTGAGGTGCTGGTTGGCGTAAGCCAGTAAGGCCAAGCGGAGCTTGTAGAACAGTTGGGTGTCCTCAGTGGACAGGTTCATGGTGCTATGCCTCCTCAGGAGTGTGAAATAATTACATGAACCATTACATTTTTCGGCTAATCATTACATACATAGATGCTGTTTCACGCTATGTATTTACGGCCCCGCCCTGAGCCAATGACCTTGACTTGGCCCAATTTTACCAGTTGACTTAAATCACGAAAGGCAGTGACATTGGTGACATCAAATAATTGGCGATACTGTTTGTTTGTCAGTTCTCTTCCTTCGTTCATCATCAACCGTAGCGCTTCAATCTGCCGCTCGTTCAGGCCCAGAGTCCGCAGGTCGGTAACGCCCTCTTCAGGAATCAGATCCAGGATTCGCTCTCCCGGCCCCTGAAAGGTGACCTTGAAGGTCTGGCCTACTTCTTGAAAGACCGGCTCTGGCAATCCATGCT
>CAYUPJ010000104.1:0-14737 GCA_964446635.1 uncultured Anaerolineae bacterium | reverse complement strand
CAGTTATCTATGCCACGGCCCAGCCGATCAATCCTTAAAATGTCCATCTACTGAGTCTGCAGAACCTTGACCACCCTGGAGGTTGCCTGGTTGTTAACTGAACCAACAGAACGATTTCGCAGCCGCTGGGGCGTGCATAAGAGCTGCTTTATCGCAAGCCGACAATCTGCAGAGTCGTAGATGGGCGTTATCCCGGCACGATTCCCGAAATACTTATCAGGGAAAGCAGAAACATTTCGGCCAACCTGGACACTAAGAGCTGGCTTACCACAAAGCGCCGCCTCCAGCAGGGCAGAGGAGGTCATCCCCAGCACAGCATCCGCCAGACAAATCAATTCTCTCGTCTTGCACTTTTCAACAATGCGACAATCTAACA
The DNA here is from genome assembly GCA_964446635.1 of uncultured Anaerolineae bacterium. Taxonomy (GTDB): domain Bacteria; phylum Chloroflexota; class Anaerolineae; order VGOG01; family VGOG01; genus CAYUPJ01. The sequence goes on along the minus strand of CAYUPJ010000104.1, from coordinate 14,361 downwards.
AATGCGATGTCTCGGTAGTTTGCAGAACCTGAGATAGAGGGTCAGCCGACTCACTCGGGTGGGGCTTTACAACCAATTGAGCGGACTTCCCACACTGTATGCAGGCATCTGAAAGTGCTTGCACAATCTCACGCAGGATCGTCACCTGTGTATAACCCGGAGCTGGCACTCTAGCAGCATCCTGCCCACTCTCGCTAACGACAGGCGTAGAGAAAAAAACGAAGGTGTGAACATCTCTCTGCAAGCCGAAGCTAGCACGCAAATGATTGACATCGGCCTCTGATGCTGATGCCACAAACTGCACAGTCTCCTCCATTTGAGGCGCACCGACAATCACGAGCTTATTCGAGTCACAGCCCTCCTCCACCATCTCTGCATAAGATGCTTCATCCATGACCCCGATCAAATCGGGCACCGAGTGCGTGATGAGTCCGTCATCATCTCGCTGAAAGCGCTGCCTATATTGAAACCAACCATCCACCAGAGCGAAGCAAAAGATACCCAGCCGTGCTGCCGCGCGTCGAAACGTATGCTCTATTCTGTTATAGGCACCAGCGCCACTGACAACCACATCGGGGCGATGCTGCTGGATGAAGCTTATCGCATCGCATTCGCTGATCGTGTCTTTCAGCAAGTCACAGGCGCAGGACAGTTGTTCCCCTCGCCAAATCTGGATTGCCGGACCAGACGCAACGATGTGGACGTTGACACGCCGGGCCAGCAGTTCGCGCACAACAGGCAAAAGGGCAATGGTGCCGCCCGCGTCACTGGATACCACAAGAACAGTCTTCAAGTAGCTCAGCCTCCGACCGGTTTGAGATCTACAGCTTTACCTTGGCCTGCGCGGCGAGTTGATGACAAACTCTCAGGGTGGCAAGAGCCGACTCGCCATTAGAACGAACCGATTGCCTCGTGAAAATTGATTCAACTATTTCCTGTAGGGCAAAAGCCATGGCGCGTTCGGCGCCTGTCTGGGTCCATGTGTCTTGTAAATGCAGGACTCGATACCCCGCGAATTGCGGATCTGGTTGCACTCGGTACCACTTGACCTCGCGTCCAGACGATTTCACGTCCACACGACCCACCGTGCCCAGTATCTGTATTTCAAAGAGGCTGTATGCTCTTTCGTCGACTCCGATGAGATAGACGGGGATATCGCCGAACTGCAGACGCGCATCTACTGTGGGATCGTCCGCGACGAAGTCCACAAGGCTTCCATGTACCTGAAGTGTGTTGGGTAGTCCAAACCAGTCCAGGAGCAAATCAACGGCATGAGAGCCATTGTGACAAATGCCTTTTGAGTAGTACACCACAACTTTCTGAACGTCACCTAAATCGCCTCGTTTCAGAGCATTTTTAATGCGCTCCATCTGGGGCTGCCAGCGCCGCTGGTAGTTGACAGCCAGTACTATCCCTCTTTGCGCGCAGGCGGACACGATTGCCTCCGCCGCACCCACGTCGGTCGTCAAGGGCTTTTCACACCAGACCGCCCTGATGGTGGGGCAGTCGAGACACATCTCGAGCACGGCAGCATGCGTGCTGTCTGGTGTACAAATGCTCACTATATCCGGGTGCTCGGCAGCTAGCATTTTGGCGATATCGCTATACGCTGCGGGATTCCCCCAGCGCGCGCTGAATTCGCGAGCGCGCTGGCCATCCTGATCAGCCACCGCAACCAACTCGGTTGCCGGCTGTAGTTGGTATACTTTGGCATGCGTGCGAACTTCTTCGGGGCCGGTCTGTTCATCGTACCCTCCAGCGATCTGGCCGCAGCCGATGATTGCGGCACGCAGTCTACGGCTAACGAGCGGCTTGGCGCCGAACATGCTTACTGATGTCCTCAACTTCGGGATGTGCATCCAAAAACGCTAGAATTTCGACCACGCCAAATTCAGGATTGACCGGATAGAGCGCCTCGAAGATTGCCCTGATCATCTCATAATCCTCGGGCGTGTCCAATTCAACAACCAAATCTGGCCTGGCCAGATCAGGCGGAGCTTCTACATAATGCAGTCTGTATCGCTCGGGGTGCTCGTAGATGGGCAACGAGACATGCTCGCGTGCTGCCGGATCGTCCCGCGTAACACGCTCGACCTCGGCCAGAACTTGTGTGGAGAAGACCTGGGTGTTCATGCCGCCGGCATAGTTAGTGTTTGAAACATAGTCAGCGCCAGTGGCGAAATATTCATCAATACAGCGCTGCACGATGTCTGGATCGATGGCCGGGCAGTCGCCGGTAATCTCGACAATGACATCAGCGCCATAGGCTTGTGCAGCACCCAACACGCGGCCAAGCACGTCCTCTTTGCTGCCTCGAAAGCACCCGACCCCCAGCCTGTGTGCCAACTCGACAATTGGCTCATCGGTACTGTTCACCGTCGTTGCCACCACGATTGCATCTAGACTGGGAACCCGCTGTAGTCGTTCGATCAGGTGGGCCAGAAGTGGTTTGCCGCAGACTGGCAGCAATACCTTTCCAGGCAGGCGTGTGGAAGTCATGCGGGCCTCGATTGTTGCTACGATCCGTCTATCGCTTGAGGCTTCAACGTGCATAGATTTATCCACTCAAAAGCCTGGTGTCTCTGTGAAAGCGCCGATGTCCAGCTCAAAATGCTCCAGGTATCCTCTTTGCACAGGATTGTTGGCTGCAATGTCGGCGACTGTTGCCAGTTCTCGCCCGGCCTCCTGCACTCGTCCCAAACCACGATATGCCCGTGACAAACAGAAGTGAGCCAGGGCGTGTTCTGGCGCTATAGAAACCAGATGCTCGTAGTCCCTCGCCGCTTGCTCGTAGTTGCCCGTGCGAAGCGTCCGGGAATTCGCGAAGTTGATAGCAAGATTTGCCGTGTAGATGGTCTCTTCCAATTCCCTGGCAGGAATAAGGGTATTCTTGAGCGGCGCGAATAAATAGTAAGTCAGGTTCTCGGGGGGAAGTAATGCATCAGGATCGAGGTGTCCGTTCTCGACGCAATACTCGTATAGCTCACATCCGGGAAAGGGCTGGAAGATATTGAAGTAAGCCCAATCTAGGTCCAGGGTCGCCGCCAAGTTGATCGTCTGGTGCACGTCATCGAGAGTTTCAAAAGGGAATCCGCACAGGAAAAAGCCCGTGATATACATCCGCCAATCGTACTTGCGGATTTTCTCCACGATTCCAGGAGCCTCATCGATCACCTTCTCCGTCTTTTTCACCATACGCATGATCCTTCGGCTGCCAGACTCAATGGCCAGGTTGAACACGATGAGCCCACTCTCGATTGCCTTGCATATCAGTTCGTCATCCATCAAGTGGACGTAAAAGCCCCCACTGTGGAGCCATCTAGTCCCAAGGTTTTCCTTGATCATCTCATCGTATAAGCTAATACACCATTTCCGATCGACGGTGGCATTCTCATCGTTGAAGACGAATGCTTCTACGCCGAACTCATCACGCAGGTATTTCATTTCTGCGACAACCTTCTTCACATCGCGTTTGCGAAAACGCCGCTGGGTGATGATATGTCCAGAGCAGAAGGTGCACCGAAATGGACATCCTCGCGTCGGCTGTATCGCGGCAACGACGCTATTCTTCTTGTAGAAGCGATCCACAGCAGTGCGTCCCCAGATGGAGTATTTGCCAATCGGGAGAGTTGTCCTGTCTGGTAGACCCAATTCATCCAGAACTTTGATGATCGGGGCGGACTGTCTGACCTCGATGCCATTTCCATCCGCCAGGCGATATCCCACTGATTTCAGTTCGTCAAGCGTTTTCCTGCCCATCTGGTATTCCAAGAAGTCCTGAAACGCCAGTTCCGCTTCACCTGGCACCAGGAAGTCGATGTTTGTATCCTTCAGTGCGGCGGTGGGAGAAGCTGTCGGGTAGATGCCTCCCATAACGACGACTACGTCCGGCTTGACCTCTTTGGCGATACGGGCCGTATCGTGGGCAATCCCGGCATTCATATGGTATGGCGCACTGATCCCCAGAATATCTGGTTGAAAAGCGACAATCTTGGATTTGAGCAGGTCAATAAGAACTCTTTCGGTGACCGCGACGCCCTCATGGCCCAATCGTAGGCTGTCTATGTGATGGTCGTAGATTTCCACGGTGATTTCTGGCAGTGATTTTGTCACATAGGCTGACAAATATGCAAGTCCCAACGGCTCATCAGCGTTAATCTTTCTCCGTACCATTTCTTGCGCAAAACTTGAAATGCTCGGTGCACAGATCGGATTAACGAGTAACACCCTTAGACCCTTGCACGTTCCCATAAGCATTCTCCCTTTTCTACTCACCTCGGGACGATTATTCCTAGCTCCATTCTGGCAAGTTCACCCAGCTTCGAATTCTGCGCGCACTCCTTGCCCACCCGAAATACCTTATAGCCGTAATAAGCAAAAGGAAAGGGATGATGAGAAAGTCGCCTCTCCTCACAGCTGCCCATCCAGGCTTCAACAACTCACTGCGCAAAGGATGGGAAAGAGAGAAAAGCTTTCTCCTCTTCGTCCATTGATCTGAGTACTTCCAATAGTATTCAGCATCACTCTCACCATACCAAAGCCATCTTTCTAGAACATCTCTAAGCAAACAAGTCCCTACCTCATACACGACAACGTCCGAGATACCAAGTCTGTACCCTGCCTGCGTCAGTCTCGTACAGAGGTCAGCATCGTCGCTACTTGTAAGGTTGGGGTCAAATCTGAATCTGAACAGAATGTTGCGATCAAACAGGGTAGGTGTGCCAATCACGCTTCTCTCTCCAGGCGAGAACCTGATGGCCTTGTACTTGTCCATGCACCAGGAAAGATAATCTGCAGGGTTAAGAATCCGAGTGACCGCAGATACGCCAACCCAGCCGTTTCGCTCCTTTTCTAGAACCATTCGGTCCAGAGTCCCAGGTTGAAGAATATTGTCAGGTCCCACATAGGCCACGTACCGTTTTGTAGCTGTCTCGAGTCCGAGATTTCGTGCGAAGGCAAGTCCTTTACCACCGTCCGAGACAACGCGCGATGCATATCCCCCTGCCACCTCACAAGTCCCATCTGTTGATAGGCCATCCACAACAATGAGTTCGCCAGGACAGTTGACAAGCACCGATCTCAAGCAAGCTTCGATGGTTGTCACAGTATTCTGCGTACATACCACCACAGAGACATCGTTCATGGGTTTGTCATCCTCGGCTCCTCACACGCTCGACCCTCCTCGTCGCTCGCGACGGAACCTGGCACCACCCAGGTCACGGAAACAATACCCTTCCAGGTGGTTTGCTACTAAGAATTCCTCAAACGCCCCCCCTGACAAGTCCACGTTGTCAACCAGCACCACGCTTCCCTTTCTCAGACGCCGAGCCACTGTGTCTAATTCGAACCGCACGTGGTCGTAGGTGTGCAGGCTATCATGCAAAAAGACATCTACCACCGGTACCTTCTCAATGACCTCAGGGAGCAGTTGGCGAGAATCTCCCAGCAGCAACTCCCATCTCTGACGCAAATACCGCGGCACTAGCCAACCCATCTCCCGCCCGCCGGTATGGGTCAAAGCACCGTCAGGCAGCACGTTTCCGGGCGGATTAGGCAGATCAATCGAGATCAAGTTTCCAAGCCCATTGTGGTGAAGTGCGAGCAGGATGAGCGCTGATGACTTGCCTGACGCCACGCCAGTCTCAACGATCCACTGTGGTTGAGCGAGTCGGACCACGGTGTAGATGGTGAGTGAGTGGAAGCGAACATCTCCGTGCACAATGTCAGTCAGAGCCTCGAACTCCCTCAGCCTTGGCCCAAACTCACGTCTAAACTGCTCGTCGCTGCCGAATTCGTCCAGCGTTCTGACGAGAGTAGTTTGGTCTGCTCCGGTTAAACGACTCAGGAAATCGAGATAGTCCCTCTGGTGACGAAGTATCCTGATCTTCCCCCACTCCCTTTCCAAGGGATCGGTCTCCTGCTCGATTCGGTGTGATAAGGCCGAGAAATCTGAACAGAGGTTGATCAATCTGCCCGTGTACATGTGCTTACCTCAGCAGCAAAACATGCTATGCCAGGCGGCGGAATCCTGAGTGCGCTACCGGCCCCTCCAAAAGCTCCTCGACTTCATCTCTTTCAATTGCTTTAGCGATAAGGGCAAAGGTTTCATCAACTGCCTCCAGGTAGCTCTGTACGTGACAATCCTGGTGAGCATACGTGGCGTAGAACGCCTTTGTCGCTAAGAAACCTCTATCAAGCATCAATTGAGTAAATAGCGTGTGTATCGCCTGACTGTTTTCGTAGTCAAACGAGAAGTGGCTAAGCGGAGGGATGCCAATGATACCAATCGCCAGCCCGGCGCCATCCGCAGCCAACCGCCAACCCGACTGAATACGCTTCCCGACCTCAATCAAGTGTTTCGACACATTACAGCGTTGATGCTTTCGGATGGTCGCCAACGCCGCTGCTGGCCCTACCCTTTCCGTCCAGTATGTACTGCTGATGAAACTGCTTTGAGCGGCCTGCATTACATCCTCAACCCCGATGATGGCAGCCATAGGATAGCCATTACTGATCGCCTTACCGAAAACCGCTATATCAGGCATTACCCCGTACACGAGATGAACTCCACCCGTGTTCAATCGCCACCCAGACGTCACCTCATCAAAAATCAGGACAGCCCTGATTTCTGTTGCAATTTCCCTGATTCTTTCCAGAAAACCAGGTTCGGGATCGTGATTTCTTACCGGCTCCATGACAATCGCAGCCAATTCATCTCCATAAGCAAGCACTATTGCTTCTAGCTCGTCAATCCTGTTGTAGCAAAAGGGAAGAGCAGTACCCAGCAGGCCACGCGGCACGCCAGCGGGCTCCAATCCAGGGAGCAAGTGCCCATCAAGAGCGTCTTCCTCAGCCAGGTTAGCGGCGAGATACCAATCATGCCAGCCGTGATAGCCACAAAAGGCCACCTTGTCCCGGCCGGTCCTGGCCCGTGCAATGCGAACAGCAATTGCCATTGCTTCGCCCCCAGTGCGAGCGTAGCGCACCATATCCGCCCAGGGATGCAGTTCACAGAGTAAATCAGCCAATTCCACTTCTTCAGGACAATTCAAAGTAGCCATTGAGCCGGAGTCAATAGCAGCGTGTACCGCATTGTCTACGTCAGGATCGGCAAATCCCAGAACACACGCGCCGATCCCGCAATAAGCCATGTCAATATATTTCTTGCCGTCCAAATCCCAGATTTCGACGCCCTTAGCTCTGGAGTAGTAACTGGGCCATTGTTCGGGTAAGAACATCTCCGGTCGCTTCGAGAGCAGTTGAGTGCCTCCCGGGATTCTTCTTCGAGCCTTTTTATACAGCTCCACACCTGTGGATTTCATAGTTCCCTCTCCGCAATTCCAAGATATGCTTACACCACCCGAATCGCTGGCGCAGCCTGTCTATCCTCTCTCCGTGACTTTTGATATCCTTCGTTACGTTGTATCCCTTGATTGATTTCGAGCAGCTCAGGGTGCCGTTCAAGAAGGCTCAAGACCTCGTTCATTCCGAATATCCGTCCTGTTCCATCATCCAGGTGGCAATAGACTTCTCTCACGAATTGCAGATCTCTTTCTTCATCCACAGTCCATCGCATGGCCGATAGGTCTTCTGGATTAACAATGTTTTTCAACCTGAAGATGTGGGGATTCTTCCAAATGTAAGGGGTTACATGCTCACGCTCTGAGGGTAAAGATGTCCCTTTCCAGGCTTTTTCCAGGGTCCAAATAGAGAATACTTCAACATCAAGCCCATCAGGGAAAGTGGGGACCGGATAAGCAGTGCTCGCATAGTCGCAGTCACCTTCTAAAAAGGTCGTCACTGCCCTGTCAATGATTGACGGATCCATCAGTGGACAATCTGCCGTGACCCTCACAACGACCTCAACCCCAAAGGATTTGGCTGCCTGATAGTAGCGATCCAAGACATCGTCCACACTTCCTCGAAACACTTCTACGTCAAGGCTCCCTGCTAAAGTTGCTAATGGGGTGTCTCTCTCCTCCACTGTCGTCGCCAGGATCACCTTGTCTAGGAGCGTGGCTGCCTTGACCCTCTCGATCACACGTTGAACCATAGGTTCCCCGGCGATGTCCGCCAATACCTTCCCCGGCAAGCGGGTAGAGCCCCTTCTGGCCTGTATGATAGCCGTCTTCATTCCTGGCCCTCCCTTCTCAGCACCACCTTATGGCCAAGGCGTGCTGATTCCTTTGCCGCTAACGCCAGTTGAAGAACTCGCTTTGCGCCCACTCCATCCAACTGGGCTTGTTGCTCACCCTTCAAACAGGCCAGAAAATGCCCCGTCTCTCGTACATACATCTCGTTGGTATCATAGACCCCTGGCCACTTGAAGACGTGCCATCTTTGCTCCGATGCTGAATAGAAACTGACCGAATTGTCTTGATAGCTCCAAACAATTGTACCCTCTTCGCCTACAATCTCGCAGGACCGATTGTAGGCTCGCTGAAGATAATCCATATGTACTTCACCCATAGCTCCGTTCTCAAAGCGAAGGATGATCTCCGCAGTGTCCTCTGTCTCAATCTCCAAATCGCTCAGCTTTCCTGCAAAGCAACAAACCTCCTTTGCTTCGCCGAGGAGCCATGTAACATAGTCCAGTTCATGAATCGAATCTAGAATAATACCCCCACCCAAAGACTTTTTAGCGCTATAGCCCTCACGGTAATCCTCCCAGGGATGCCAGTCAGGTAGATATTGTCCAAACTGGGCTCGAACAAACAACAGTCGTCCAATTCTTCCTTCGTCCAGCAGTTGTTTGACCAGAACGAGGCCACGATGAAAGCGAAAATTGCATCCCACCAATACTACAACGTGCCTCTCGGCAACTTCTGCCAGGAAGCTGTCAACGCCATCCAAAGAGTCAGACAGCGGCTTCTCCACAAAGACATGGAGCCCTCGCTCTACCGCTGGGCGGGCATAGGGTAGATGTAGACTGGTCGGGGTGCATACCAAAACAGCATCCGGGTCCTGGTCCAGGCCTTGTGTGAAGTCCTCGCAAATGGCAATGTCAAACTGCTTCTGCACTTCCTCCCGGCAATCAGGCCGCACATCATAGGCGATAATCTCGCCAGCGTTCAACTGCAGAAGATTGCGGATATGTCGTTTGCCAATAGAGCCACAGCCCACCACGAGAAATCTCATCACGCTGTCCTCAGCCCTGCTGCCGGACTGTTGCCAACCGCTCATAGGTGTCCAGCAGAACCTGAAAGTTCTTGTTCCAATCGGCCCGTTCTCTGGCAATGGCCAGATTTGCCTGGCCCATCTGAGCCCACCGCGAGGAATCACGTAGTGCCTGTAACAGAACAGAGGCTAATGATGAAGCATCGCCAGGTTTGGCGAGCCAACCATTGACACCAGGGCTGATCCATTCGCGATTCCCCGGGATATCTGTCACAAGGACCGGCAGGGCGCAGGCCATTGCTTCGAGCAGTGAGATGGACGTGCCATCACTGAGAGCACTGCTAACGTAGATGTCGGCGAGATTGAAGTAATCAGCTATCTGCTCGCGGGGGACTTGTCCGGTAAGATGTATAAACTGCGCTAGGCCATTTTCCCCAACAAGGCGATGTATCTTCGGAGCTAGAGTGCCGTCCCCCATGAGCAGTAGGCGAGCATCCGGTAGCTGCCGAACTATTTCTGCAAAGGCCTGCAAGAGCACGTCAATCCCATAGAGGGGTTCCCAGGATCTGGTGGAGAGGATTACTAGTTTATCCTGCCAGCCTAACTGCTGGCGCAATGGCAGACGGGCAGGGGCTGGTTTGAATGTCTCCAGGTCAATCCCCCAAGGATAGGTTACAATGCGACCATCTGGATAATCAGCCAACTGGCGTACCTTCTCGCGCACAGCCCTGGAGTCACCAATGACCATATCAGCGCGGCGCAGTGTGAAGCGAGTTATCCGGCGCCATAGAAAGCTGCGGTCAGCATCCAGCAACACATCCGAACCCCAGGACATCAGGAGCAAGGGCCGAAAACTCGTGAGCGCAGAGAGAAATCCACACGACTGAATCGGCCCAGCATGTACAAGATCAGGTTCAATTCGGCGCAACACCTGGCGCAGACTAGGGAACAACCTCAACTGGTTCACCAGACCATGGGCGGGCCTTTGGCCACCGGCCCAGGCAATCACTCTGATCCCCTGGGGAATGGGACGTCTCTCCAGTTCAACCGGTCCTTTCTCAAGCCTGAGATACCAGACCTGGTGAGAAGTTTGGGCCAGCTTGTCCAGATAACGCCAATCGTGTGTAGTGTAATCTTTGGAAAAGTAAATGACTTTCATCCTCTCGCGCAACTGCAATGCGTAGTGGCCAAGCGAAACAGCCTACTCCAATTTGTCCCAGGTGAGGTATTCTCCCATCTTGAGCGCCACCCGAGCTCGCTTTCCAAGAACCCGTTCCAAATCATAAGGGAAGATGGCATCATGAGGTGCAGGCCTGAGCACATCTACCAGTTCACGGGCGAGGATAGTTCCTTGTGCAATATCTCTCGCGGCGCGAAGACAACGCCTCTGAACCACCACAGTCTCGGTCTCGTTGTCTTGAACTCTCTTGTCACCATCCCCCAAAGCCAACTCCAACTCTCTCGTTCTCTCCACCATCTCCTTCCAAGCTATGGGATCCATCGAGAATGGATGATCAGGTCCCTCCCTGCTCCTATCGTCAGTGAAATGCTTCTCCACCACTCGCGCTCCCAGCGCCACAGCCCCTAAAACCGCGGCATGGCCAGGCGTGTGATCTGACAAACCAACAATGAGGTCGGGGTACATAGCCTTGTACGTTCTCAGCACGTTTAGCTGGATATACTTGAAGTTCTCCCGGCTTCCTGTGTAGTTTGTGTTGCATTGTAATAGGATCAGGTCAGGATTGATAGCGCGAATGATATTGACGGCTCTTTGCACATCACCGATGTCTGAAGCCCCGGTAGACAGGATAACTGGTTTGCCTTTGCTGGATACCTTTTCCAACATCTCTGGCCAGGTGATGTCGCCAGAGCCAATCTTGAATGCTGGCACGAACGGCTCCAGCATATCCACAGTCTCGAAGTCGTACGGAGACGAGAAATAGTGAATACCCACTTCATCACAATATTTCTTAAGCTTCTCGGTCCACTCCCAGGGGATCGAGGCATCCTGGTAGACCTCATAGACGGACTTCTTCCATTTGGCCTGATGGGAAAGTTGGCGACCCAACGACTCGAACCCGTGTTTGCTTACAATCTTAGGCGCGCGGAAGTTCTGGAATTTGGCGGCATCGGCGCCCGCTTCCTTGGCCAAGTATATCAGTTTCTTGGCTCGCTCAAATACTCCATCGTGGTTGGCGGAGATGTCAGCGACGAAGTAGGTCGGCTCGCCATCACCAACCCAGCGATCAGCGATTCGTATTCTGGTCATAGTGCGACCTCCTCTTGGGTGAATCCACAACGTAGACGACTTACATAGCCATCTTCAAACAGTTGCCGGAAACGCGATAGCCCGTCCATTATTCCCGGCATTGGTTTACCCAGAACCTGTGTGACCTTCTTGACGTCGAAAGAGGTGTCTTTAGGTCGGCGCGCTTTGAAGCCAGCTTCGTTTGAATTAGCGGGCTGAATAAGAACCATGTCCCTGTCAAACACCCTACAAAGCATCCTGGCGAAGGCAAGCTTGCTACAACGTTCCCTTGCCCCCACATGGTATATGCCCCATAAACCAGCCCTGATCATGTCAACCAGAATCTCGGCTAGATCATTAGCCAGAATTGGGGAGAAGTGAATATCTGCAAAACCTGGCACCGTTTGGCCATGATCCAAGCGATCCAAGATCCACTCAGCTAAGCTAAACTTTGGTCTTGCATTCCAACCATAGATGTTAGTGCGAACTATGAGATGATCCATGACATGCTGCTTAAGCACCCCTTCACCCGCGAGTTTGGTTCGTGCATAGACATTAAGGGGGTTGGGGCTTGACACTTCACTATACATCCCCTCGCGACCGTCAAACACAGAGTCTGTAGAAACGTAGACAAACTTGGCCCCAACATGGGCAGCTCCCTTTGCCACATTTTCGGTCCCTTCAACGTTAACACGAAACGCTTCTTCAGGATGCTCCTCGCAGTAGTCTACTCGCGTCTCGGCAGCACAGTGGATTACAACATGCGGCTCCACCTGGCGGATGATTGCCCAAGTTTTGTCCGCCTGCGCAATATCCATTGAGACGATCTCACAATTATTAAGGGATAAAGGGTGCTGGTGATAGGTCCCGATTATCTCGAAGCAGTCGCTCAGCACTAGCGCTAGATTGCTTCCCAGTAATCCACTGACACCGGTAATCAGAACCCGTTCCATAAGCGTTAGTCGCCTGCCTGCGACTTTCCTTCCAGTTGCCCAATCATCGCTTGTAGCTCACCTTGAGTGAGCCACTGACCGTTGGTATCGCTGCCGTATTTGAAGCCCTCCGGCAATCTACGTCCGCCCTGCCAATTATCTACTGCCCACCAGGGATGTGCCGGTGCGATGACGAACATATCATCGAACTCCAGCGTATGTCGTGCCTCGTCTTCAGATATGAGTACCTCGTGGAGCTTCTCACCCGGCCGGATGCCGATGTACTCAACCTCACAATCTGGAGCCACCGCCTTCGCCAGGTCTATGATGTTCATACTGGGAATCTTGGGGACAAAAACCTCGCCCCCATGCATCTGCTCGATGCAACGAATCACAAAGCGCACTCCCTGTTCAAGCGTCAACCAGAAACGAGTCATGCGCTCATCGGTCACTGTGATCTTGCCGTTCTTCCGTTGCTCTAGAAACACCGGGATCACACTTCCCCGACTACCCACCACGTTGCCGTAGCGAGCACAACTGAAGCGCGGGCCACCCTCCCCGGAATAGAAATTGCCCTGCACGAACAGCTTCTCGGCACAAAGCTTCGTGGCCCCGTAGAGGTTGATGGGGTTCACCGCCTTGTCGGTGCTGATCGCCATCACCTTCTTTACTCCTTGGTCAATGGCAGCATCAATCACATTCTTCGCACCCATAATATTGGTCTGGACGGCCTCGAAGGGATTGTACTCACAGGCTGGCACCTGCTTCAATGCCGCAGCATGAATCACAATGTCCACACCGCTGAACGCCCGGTAGAGCCGCTCTCGGTCTCGCACATCACCGATGAAGTAGCGCATCGGCGAATCGCCGATGTCGGGATACACCTGGCGCATCTCGTGTTGCTTCAGCTCATCCCGGCTGAAGATAATCAGCTTCCTGGGATAGTAGTCCCGCAATATGACCTCCGTAAACTGCTTACCGAAGGAACCGGTGCCGCCAGTGATGAGTATGGTCTTGTTATCCATAAACGCCCTCCCGGTACTTGTTCAGAAGTTGTGTCTTCCAATTTAGCCGAGGTCTCAAAAACGTATTGCCACCACCGTGCATGTTGTTATACCCCTGAAAACTCACATCGCACCACAAGGCCTTGTTAAGAATCAGATGCTCAACCTTGGGATATTCCAAGTGCACTGACACATAGAAACGCTTCCCGCCAAAGGTGTTCGGCGGGATGAAGCAGGACGACTTATATACTCCAGGTTCCCGCCGATAGAAGCGCCTGCTATCGGAATCATCGAGGTTATACGTCACCAAGATGGGCTGGTTTTCTTCATCAACAATATACACCACCACACGTAAATCGTTGACTACTGTCAAACACTCATAAGTTACAGATACCCGAATCTCCTCGTCAGACTGAAAGGCATTGCGAGGCAAGCCCTGTTGGTCAATCAGAGCGACTTCCCTCAAGCGAATCGAAGGATTGGCCCTGTTGATCACTCCTTCCACTTTCCCCTCGAACTCCTCGCAGGACACAATCGCTCCTTCTGCCAGGTTTCGGTCGAGATACTGGGCGACGGCACGCTCCGTACCTGCATCCGACACCAGCCCTCCGTTATCCAGCAGAAGAGTGCGCGGGCACAGGTTGCGGATCGCTGCCATATTGTGGCTCACGAAGAGGATCGTTCTACCCTCACCTGTCACGCTGCGCATTTTGCCCAGGCACTTCTTCTGAAATTCCACATCGCCCACAGCCAGCACCTCATCTACCAGCAGAATCTCCGGCTCCAGGTGCGCCGCCACCGAGAAGGCCAACCGCACTTGCATCCCGCTGGAGAAATGCTTGACCGGCGTGTCAATTAACTTCTCCACCCCGGAAAACTCCACAATCTCGTCGAACTTGCGCTCAATCTCCGTCCGCTTCATCCCCAGGATGGCGCCGTTCAGGTAGATGTTCTCCCGCCCCGTCAGTTCGGGGTGGAAGCCGGTGCCCACCTCTAGCAGAGAGCCCACCCGGCCGTGGATCTCGGCGTAGCCCTCGGTCGGCTCGGTGATGCGGGAGAG
>CAYUPJ010000103.1:0-14769 GCA_964446635.1 uncultured Anaerolineae bacterium | reverse complement strand
CAGCCGCAAGGAGGAGATTGCTTCGTCGCAAAAAACGCTCCTACTCAGAAACTTGACGTGTAAAGGGTCAAGCGGCTTGTGGCATGAGGGTGAAGCCGAGTTTGGCGGCTTTGCGCGTCAACTGGGCGACCTCACGCTCGCGCACTTGCCGTTCATATTGTTCCCGCGCCATTTCCTGATAGGGTTCGCGATACTTTAACAAGTGATAGACGATGCGGGCCAGTTTGTGCGCTGTGGCCACAATCGCCGCCTCAGGCCCGAACTTGGCGCGCTTGCGCCGATAGAATGCGCCGAGGCCTGTATCTGTGCGCCCGACCGCTTGCGCCGCCAAGCGAAAGGCCTGTGCTGCACGATTCTTGCCCTTGAGCGTGCGGCTGCGCACCACCTTGCCACCTGTGATGTCATTGTGGGGGGCCAAGTGAAGCCACGAGCAGAAATGCTTCTCGGTAGACCATCTGCTCATGTCTGTGCCAATCTCGGACAGAATGGTCTGTACGGTGACCTCATTCAAGCCCTCAATGGCTGTCAAGTCCACTCCTGTCAGACGGTACAGTTGGGTGCGCATATCAAACGACGGGGCGTTCTTGCTGTGGGTATTCTTCTTGCGGGTGGGGGGCAAAGGGTTTTGCTCCACGTCCACCACAGGCTTGAAGACACGGTAGTGCCGCTCGATCTCGGCGTCGCACTCCTGGATTTGCGCGGTGTAAAAGTCATACAAGGCCAGCGCTTGCTGGAGGGCGAACACATGCTCCGGGCGATAGTGCCCCGTCAAGGCTTTGGCAATTTCGTCTTGGCTGTGGGCACAGCGTGGGTTGCGCATCTGCGCTAACTTCACAGGGTCACGCTCACCCGCCACAATGGCACGGATGATCGCCAGGCCCGTCTCGCCCGTGATGTCACTCAACACCTGCATCAACTGCACGTTCATCTGTTGCAGAGCTTTCTGCATGTGTTGGATGTGGGCGGCGCGATAATCCACCAGATTAGCGCGATGGCGCAAGTAGGCGCGCAAGGCACACATCTCGGCTTCGGGACGGAACGAGCCATTCAACAACCCGAAACTATGCAGTTGTTGAATCCACTGGCAATCTTTCACGTCACTCTTGCGCCCCGGCACATTCTTGATATGGCGTGCGTTCACCAGATATACCCTGAAGCCGCGCACTTCCAAGAGTTCGTAGATGGGAATCCAGTAGACGCCGGTGGATTCCATGGCCACGGTCTCGATGTCGCAGGCTTGCAACCAGTCGGCCAAGGCCTGTAAATCGGGGGTGAAGGTGCCAAACTTGCGCACGGGTTGGGGGGCGCGGTCGGCGGGCACGCAGGCCCAAATCTCTGCGCTGCCGATGTCGAGACCGGCAGCGTTGGGGTTGACCGAGACAAAGGGTTCGCGATGGGCAGAAGGGGTTGAAGTGCTAGACATAGGCGTGTGACCTCCTACTGAAGAAATACAGGCACTCAGACCAGGTCAGGCTTGGACATCTGTAGCCTACTCAACGGGGTCTTAGGTCCCAGCGGGCCCAAGCCACCAATTATTGAATCACCCCTGACCTGAACCAGACTCGCAAATGGGCTCAATACGCACCAGTGAGCGCACGGTCTTAGCTGTCTGGGCGCCTGCTCGCTCGTATTGTACACGCTTTCTGTGCTACGCGCCAGTTTCTGTCCTTTAGAATGGCGGGCCGCGCCATGGCCGACTCGCAATGACACGGGCTGAGCAGTTACACCACAAGTAACATTTCAAGACTCTCGGGGCAGGGTGAGGTTCTCAGTGTAACTTGGAACCAATTCCCGATCGGCGGTATGGAACCAGCGCTTGACTATTGGCTGGTTTCGAGCCCGCGAGCTTTAGGGCAGATCTGGTGAGAGGCCAGAGCCGACGGTATAGTCCGGATGGGAGAGGGTCAACGGGATGGCAGCAGGCTGGCAAGCCATGCCCGAAATCGCGTGAACACGCCCCGAGGGCCAACAGGTCTTCGGGGCTGTTTTTTTCAAGGGACGGGTAACGAGTGATGAGTAACGAGGATGGAACAGTGAAGGCTCAGCCTTTCAGGGAAATAGAGGCCACGACAACACGGTCAGGGGTGAGTTCGAAGCTTGCGAGCCGACTTGCAGTCCTGACCCGCGAGCGGGCAGAATATCTATTCGTCCCCTTGGCCCTATTCCTCTTCCTCGGCCTTTGGGAGCTCACCGTACGCCTGGGCAACTACCCGCCTTTCATCCTACCCTCACCAGGACGAGTGTATGCCAAATTTCTAGTCGTAGCCAGGGACGGCACTATCTGGCGCCACACCCAGATCACCCTGGTGGAGATCTTCGGGGGATTGGCTCTGGGATTGACTACAGCCACCCTACTGGGTTACATCCTGGCCAAATCGAGGCTCATAGAACGCATCCTCTCGCCCTACATCGTGGCCTCCCAGTCCATCCCTATCGTTGCCCTTGCCCCGCTGTTGGTCATCTGGTTCGGCTTCGGCAGTTTGTCCAAGATCCTGGTCTGTGCCTTGACTCTCTTCTTTCCCGTCCTGATCAATACGATCATCGGCATCCGCTCGGCGGAAAGGGACCTGAGAGACCTGATGCGCTCCCTGGAGGCCACTCGCTGGCAGGTCTTCACCATGCTGGAGGTGCCGGCCGCCCTACCTGTCCTCCTGGGAGGGTTGAAGGTAGGGGTCACCCTATCCGTGATCGGAGCAGTAGTGGGCGAGTTCGTCGGCGCCGACCGTGGACTGGGCTTCCTGGTGAACCTGGCTCGGGGGCTCTTCGACACTCCCCTCATGTTCGTAGCCCTGTTCACTCTGGTAGCTATCGCCGTCAGCCTGTACGCAGCGGTGGCTGTCTTGGAGGGCCTGCTGCTTTCGTGGAAGAAATAACAAGCGTTCGGAGGTTTTACATGAGAAAAACAATTAGTTTGATTCTAAATCCGTTGTTGTGTCTGCTCATCGTCACCGCCTGCGCCTCATCCCGGCCAACGGCCACGCCGACGCCGCCCACGCCGGAGAAGATCACCCTGGCCATGGGGTTTATACCTAACGTCCAATTTGCCCCTTTCTACGTGGCCGTGGAGCAGGGCTACTTTGCCGCCGAGAACATCGAGGTCGAGTTCGACTACGGCATGGAGACGGATCTGCTCAAGCTGGTGGGCGCTGGCGAGCTGCAGTTTGCTGTGGCCAGCGGCGATCAGGTCATCCTGGCCCGGGCGCAAGGGCTGCCCGTGGTGTACGTTCTAAACTGGTATCGTAGATTTCCCGTGTGCGTGGTCTCTCTGGGGGAAAAAGGTATCAGTGGGGCGGACGACTTAATCGGCAAGAGGGTGGGGATACCAGCTACCGAGGGGGCCAGCTACATCGGCTGGCGGGCTCTCCTTCACGCTGAGGGGATAGACGAAGCCCAGGTCAACCTGCAGGTCATTGGCTACACCCAGGTGGCCAGCCTTACCGAAGGTCGGGTGGATGCCGCCGTGTGCTATGCCTTGAACGAGCCGGTACAACTGAGCCAGGGGGGGTACTCGATAGACGTGATCTACGTGGCCGATTACGCCAACCTGGTCTCCAACGGCCTCATCACCAACGAGCAGACCATCGCTGAGCGGCCGGAGTTGGTCCGGGGGCTGGTCCGGGCTATGTTGCGTGGGCTAAGGTACACCATCGAACACCCCGATGAGGCCTTCGCCATTTGCAAAAAACACGTCCCTGAGATAACCGAAGATAACGAAGCCCTGCAAAAGGCCGTCCTTCTCGAGTCCATCAAGTTCTGGCGGGGCGATAGACTGGGCTATTCCGACCGCACCGCCTGGGAAGAGTCCCAGCGTTTCATGCGCCAGATTGGGCTCATTGACGCCGAGGTGGACGTGGAGATACTGTTCACTAACCGGTTCGTTGTTGAAGCCCAGTAGATGAAACCAGAACCGCCAATGAAAGACCAGCTTCTGAATGTGAAATGTCAAACGTCAAACGTCAAACGTGAAAACGTGACTGTGCAATTCTACCCATCACGTTTTATGCATCACGTTTCACTCCTGACCTTCCACCCTGCCAACAAGGCAAATTCTAAAGCGGGCCCCATTCTAGTAGCCGATGAGATAACGATGACTTTTCAAGGGCAGCAAGGTGCGCTCGAAGCCTTGGAAAGTGTTTCCCTTCAAGTTGATGCTGGGGAGTTCCTGTGCATCGTAGGCTCATCGGGCTGTGGTAAGTCAACCTTGCTGCGGGTTCTGGGTGGCCTGGTGAGGCCCACGAGTGGTGAGGTCTATGTGGAAGGAGAACTGCTGACTGCCCCCCGTCGCCAGATCGGCTTTGTCTTCCAGAAGGCGAACCTGATGCCCTGGCGCACCGTCCTCAGAAACATTACCCTGCCGCTGGAGATTCAAGGCCTGAACGCTGAACAGACAGGTCGGCAAGCCAAGGAGCTCCTGAGGCTGGTGGGGCTGAAAGGCTTTGAGAATGCTTATCCCCACGAACTCTCAGGGGGAATGGAGCAGCGGGTAGTCATTGCTCGAGCTCTCATCCACGATCCGGCCATCTTGCTGCTGGACGAGCCTTTCGGCGCCCTCGATGCTCTCACCAGGGAGCAAATGAACCTTGAGTTGTTGCGCATCTGGGAGGCGAAGCGGAAGACAGTGGTCATGGTGACCCACAGCATCCAGGAGGCCATCTTCCTGGCCGATCGAATTCTGGTCATGAGCTCCCGGCCCGGCCACATCGAGGCTTCGTTCCCAGTTCCACTGCCGCGGCCCCGCCGCCTGGAGATGCTGTACAGTCCTGAATTCGGGGCCCTGTCTAAGCGTGTGCGGCAGGCCATTCACTGACTCGCCCAAAGAAAAAACGACCCTGTTTCAACCTGGCAGGAGATCCCGATTGGGGCGAATCACTCCCTATTTGTCAAACGGGGGCATGGGATATATAATAACGACTGCCGCTCAGGAGCCAAGAATGGAGGGATATCATTGAAGGCAATCAGGGTTCTTCTGGTAGATGACCACGCCATGTTCCGGGAAGGGCTGCGCGCCATCCTCGATCGGCAAAGGGATATACGAGTGGTTGGTGAAGCCAAAGATGGCGCTGAAGCCATAAAGAAGACCGCCGAACTGGCTCCTGATGTTGTTTTAATGGACATCAATATGCCAGTTATGGATGGAATTAGAGCCACCCGTATGATCACTGCGCAAGACCAACGAGTTGGTATTGTTATGCTGACGATGTACCGTGAAGACAGGTATATCTTTGAGGCCATCAAGGCTGGGGCGCGGGGCTATGTGCTGAAGGATGCCCAGGCCAAAGATGTGCTGAATGCGATCCGGGCCGTACATCAAGGGGAGGTACTGATCGATCCAGTCATAGCTACCAAGCTAATAGAGGAGTTCCGGCGTTTAGCTGAAGGGCAGTCACGAAAGGAACTGCTTGATCTGAACGAGCAAGAGGTCGAGATCCTCCGTCTAGTCTCTCAAGGCACGACGAATAAAGAGATTGCTGCGGCACTGTTTCTCTCCGAGCAAACCATCAAAAACAAGCTGTCTGTCATCTTTCAAAAGCTTCACGTCAATAATCGGGCGGAAGCAGTCGCGTCCGCGATTCGGGAGGGATTGATTCCGGCAGGCTAGCTGGTTGAGCGACTCGCTCACAGAGTGTGTCCAGATACCCTTTTGATAAGTACTATAGTACCGTCAAAAGGGTACTTGTTTTATGGATAGAGAGTACTTCTGGGCCTAGTTTCTTGGTGTGTGGTGTGATACAATAGCCAGTGATAATGATGGGCTACGGGAGCGATGAAACTTAGCCTGTAGGATGGATGCTTGGGCTAAGTGGAGCCAATAGCACAACCGACCGTGGATGCAATGTTTGCGAACGGTCGGTTTTGGTTTGTTAGAAGGCGATGCGGATTCCCTGTTCGCTGCCTCAGTAAAGTCGGTCAAGGCCTGGTTAGGAGGGAAAGATGGAGACGATAAGGATTCTCCTGGCTGACCATCACGTTCTATTCAGGGAAGGAGTGCGCACGATCGTGGACAGGCAGAGTGATATGATCGTCGTGGGGGAGGCGGAGGATGGCCTTGAGGCAACGAAGAAGGCCAGCGAGTTGGCGCCGGACATCGTCCTTATGGACATCAACATGCCAGGCCTAGACGGGGTCACAGCCACCCGTTTCATTCTAGCGCAAAATCCTCAAGTGGGCATCATCGTCCTCACCATGCAGGGTGAAAACAAACACGTCTTGGAGGCCATCAAGGCCGGGGCGAGGGGATACATTCTCAAGTCTGCCCAGGCAGGAGACCTGATCGAGGCCATCCATACCGTGCATCGAGGGGGTTCTGTCCTCAATGCCGGAGTAATGAATACACTGCTGGAAGAATTTCTCCGGCTGGCTGACGAACAGGGAGGAAACCTCGTTGGTCTGAGCAGGCGAGAAGCAGAGATCCTGCGCCTGGTGGCTCAAGGCAAGACCAACAAA
The DNA here is from genome assembly GCA_964446635.1 of uncultured Anaerolineae bacterium. GTDB lineage: Bacteria > Chloroflexota > Anaerolineae > VGOG01 > VGOG01 > CAYUPJ01. The sequence goes on along the minus strand of CAYUPJ010000103.1, from coordinate 8,325 downwards.
GAGATCGCTGACCTGCTCTCCCTCTCTGAGCAGACCATCAAAAACCGTCTCTCAACCCTATACCTTAGGTTGAAGGTGGCCAACCGCACTGAAGCGGTTACCTATGCTGTTCAGCAAGGCTTGATCTCGCTGGAATAGCACACAGATCCCACAACGCGGCGCTCCGGAAAACGACATGGAACATTGGTACGCTCTCTATACTAAACCACACAAGGAACACCACGTCCGCAGCTTTCTGGAAAGCAGAGGGCTCAAAACGTATCTTCCCACCATCCAGGTGAGGAGGAACGGCAAAAGGAAGACCGTGCCCTTCTTCTCCGGTTATCTCTTTGTGCGCCTGGACCCTGCCACAGCCCTTCCCTCAGTGCGCTGGACCCCTGGCCTGAGGCGGATCGTGAGCTTCGGCGGAGAGCCTGCGGTGGTCCCTGAGCATGCTATCTCCTTGATCCAGAAACGTGTGGCCGAGACGGGGGAATTGGACTACTCCGGATGCCACTTCAAGCCGGGTGATCGGCTACGCATAAAGGATGGGCCCCTGAGGGACTTTGAGGCGGTGTTCGATCGGGCTTTGTCCTCTCAGGATCGAGCCATGGTTCTGGTGGACTTGTTGGGTCGGTTGGCGCGTTGTGAAGTGGATGTGAGCTGTTTGGGAAAGCTTCATTGAGGATGTATTGGCCCGACTGGAAAACTGCACATTGAGAAGAGACAGCGCTTAGAAGTGGACAGGCGTCGAAGGGCGGAGCCTGCCCCATGAAACAGAACGAGTGTGACTTCAAAGGCTACCGTGATACGGCGCTGGCCAATGGCGCGGACGAATTCATTCTCAAGGACGAAGCGGCCACCGAGCTGCTACCGGCCATTCGGCGCTTGACCAATTCTTGAGTGGGAATCGGGGCACCGACGGCTAGACGTGATTCGATGCATATAGGCGCCTGCAGAAGTTCCCCACCCAAGGTTACGCAGGAGGTCTCTCTTGCGAGGGACGATTACAGATTGCTTCTAAAGCAGAGAGTGCATGTCAGGGTAAGAGGGGCTTGAGGGAGTGGTATATGGGGACAAAAGTGGCTTCGGTCCAAGGTGATACGCTCGATCTCGGCAATGTCTTGGTCGGAAAGCCCATCGTAGACCCGTTGCCACGCTTCCAATGCCTCGTCGGGACCTTCAGCAGCCGGGATGTGGATGATGATGGTAACCCGTTGCCGCTCCGGCAGGTCGAGGATCTCCAAAGGGGTGAACACCCCGTTTTCGTAAACCGCTTCTAAAACTCGTTCCATGATCCAAGTCTCCTTCCGTGTTCAGATGAACCTTTTTAGTTTTGTTTCTGCCTTTGAGTCTTCTTTGTTCAATAGCTGTCTCCCTTGGCCTGCTCACCGTAATTGTAGCATCTCTCGGCTAAAATAGCAAGCCTTCCTTCAATCGGCTAAATCGTGCTATCGTCTACGGAGTAGGTTCAGCCAGGAGACCATCAGCCGCTACTTTGGCAGGTCAGGCTTTGCCGAAGTCTCACCCAGTTGGGCTTGGAAAAAGGATGAGCGAAGGCGACTGTGGGGAAGAGGTGTGATAAGAGGTCAAGGAAACTAAGGATGCCCCATCCAGTGGTGTTGGTTCTCGTCGCTGTGATCATCAGCGTCTTTGGTCAGGTGTCCCTCAAGATAGCCATGAACCAGGTGGGGGCGATTGACGCGCAGAGCCTGGCCCGGCCGATGGAAACCCTGACGCGGGTCTTCTCCACCCCGCTGGTGTGGCTCGGCCTGGGCTGCTACGGGGTCAGTGCGCTGCTGTGGCTGGTGGTCCTATCGCGCCTCGACCTGAGCTACGCTTACCTCATGCTGGCCTCGATGTACGTCCTCATCCCACTGGTATCGTGCTTGTTTCTGGGGGAACGCGTACCACCCCTGCGCTGGCTGGGTATGATCGTCGTCGTGCTGGGCGTGGTGATTGTGGCGAGGAGCTGATGGCCGATAGCAGATGGCGGATGGCAGATGGCAGATGGCAGATGGCAGATAGCCAGGCAATTAGCAGGGCAGTTGGACAGTCGGAGGCGATGCGGACGAGTGGGCGGATGCGGGGCCCTGGCGGCACGTGGGCCAACCTGCGGCTTTACATCGGCCGCCAGGCGGCTAGCCCCGTTCGCTATCTCCTCGAGCAGTTCCTACTGGCCCTGGCGGGCTGGGTGCCGACAGTGGTGGGCATCGGACTCAGGGCGCTTCTCTACCGTCTGATTCTCCAGATGGATGGCATGGCAGCTATCGAAAACGGGGTGCGCCTCCGTTTCGCCAGCCACATTCGATTGGGAAACGGAGTTTACCTGGATCAGGGCGTCTACCTCCACGCCTGCGCCAACGGCATCGAGATCGGCGGGGGTACGTTCGTCATGCACCATGCCGAGCTCCACGTCTACAATTTTCGCAACATCCCCCATTCCGGCATCCGCATAGGTCGTAACTGTCTGATCAGCGAGTTCAACGTGCTGCGGGGGCAGGGTGGCATCACCATTGGCGATAACGTCTACACCGCCCCACTGGTGCAGATGCTGGCCGTTGACCACGTGTACGACGACCCCACCCGTCCCATCATCGAGCAGGGCATCACGGCCAGAGGCATCGTCGTCGAAGACAACGCCTGGATCGGGGCTGGGGCAATCGTCTGCGATGGCGTACGCATCGGCCAGGGCGCGGTGGTGGGCGCTGGCGCGGTGGTGACGGAGGATGTGCCGCCGTACACCATAGTGGCTGGGGTGCCAGCAAAGGCAGTGCGGAGGATTGATGCACAGGTAGCGCGAGTAAGGGGAGAGGTGTATTTCTGAGAGAAGTGAGGAACTACGGGATTGGATTGGCCCAAGACTATGCCTTTCGGGTAGTAGTCAACAGATGCATGCCCACGCAGAGATGCTGAGAATAAGTGAAGATACTTTAAGGCAGGTCACCAAATGCACAGACGGCTTCTCGTGTTTGTCTGGTGAATCAAGGTGCCTTTGCGAGGTTGAACAAGATGCTGGCGGCAAGATCCTTTTTGTTCGATGTATGAATGGAAATTGCAGTTACCGGATGCCCTTTGGGTACGGTTATATATGTACCTGTTCCATCAGGAGAGAAATCTATAATCGTTATGGCCTGTAACGCACTGTCAGCGGATGAGGAACGAACAAATGAGGCGTAACACGACCATGGCCTTTTCGCAATGGGGCAAGAGTGGCCCGTGGGAAGTAGCAGCGCGATGGCCATACTGTCAGTGGTGATCCCGGCCTATAACGAAGAAGACAGCATTGCAGCCGTTGTGGAGCGGGTGCTGGCGGTGCGAGGGCCGCTGGCCACGGTGGGCATGGACCTGGAATTGATCGTGGTGGACGATGGCTCCTGCGACCGCACGGCGGAGATCGCCCGCCGCTGCGACCGCGTCACCCTGGTCTGCCACGGGCGGAACGCGGGCTACGGCGCGGCCCTCAAGACCGGCTTCGCCCTGGCCCGTGGCGAATGGCTGGGCTTTCTCGACGCCGACGGCACCTACCCGCCAGAGCATTTCCCCCACCTGTGCCAGGCGGCACTGGAACAACAAGCCGACCTGGTGGTCGGCTCGCGGCGCTCAGGCGCGGAGTGCGAGATGCCTCTGGTGCGGCGAGTGGGCAACTTATTGTGGTCTAACCTGGTTACCCTGGTGGGGAACCACCGGGTGATTGACCCAGCCAGCGGGATGCGGGTGATCCGGCGGGAGGCTCTCCCCAGGCTCTATCCCCTGCCCGATGGGTTGAACTTCACCCCGGTGATGAGCACGCGGGCCATCCACGAGGGCCTCAAGATGGTCGAGGTGCCCATCCCCTACCACGAGCGGGTGGGACATTCCAAGCTGAGCGTGGTGGGTGACGGCACCCGCTTCTTGCAATCCATCGTCTGGACAGCCCTTATGTACAACCCGGTGCGGGTCTTCGGCGGCCTGGGAGTGTTGGCCGTCCTGCTGGCGTTGCTGGTGGCGGCGACCATGTTTCTCTTCGGACTGCGAGGTGGCGCCCAGGCCTGGCCAGCCTTTCGGCTGTTCGTGATCCTGGTGCTGGTGGTCGGTGGGGTCAACCTGTTCTCGGTGGGTACGCTGTTCAACTACCTGGTTTCCCTGTTTCACAAAAGGCCAGTTCGCCAGGGGCTGCTGGGCAAGCCGCTGTTCAAAACACCTTTGGAGCGAAACTTCATCTGGATGGGGCTGGTGGCAATCATCCTGGGTGGGTTGTTCGCCCTGGCAGCCATACGCGAGGGGCTTACCCTGCCCCCTTCGCCCGCATACTCCTTTTATCTGCTGACCAGCGGCATGTTGCTCCTGACCGGGCTTCAGCTTATCCTCTCCTGGATCCTGGTGTTGGTTCTGGCTGAGCTGAGCGAGCGGGAGATACGGGTACGGAACGACATGGGAGGTGCGGTGAGGGAGGCCGGGGGATGAGCACACGGACGAATCCAGAGGCGCGGCCCCTGCGCTCCTGGCCCCAGGCCCGGTTTCCCGAGGTGGGTGAGGTGTTGCGGGAGCTACCGACAGAAGCGCGGCCAGCGGGGGCGGTGGACGTGCTGCTGGTCAATCCCCCGGCCCCCGACGGCGGTATCTGGATTCGCAGCCAGCATCGCGTTGGTCGGCGCAGCCGGGAGGGGATGATCTGGCCGCAAGTGTCGCTGGCCCAGATGGCGGCCCTGCTGGCCCCTGAGTACGCCGTTGAGGTCGTAGATGCCATCGCCGAGCGGATGAATTGGCGCCAGTTCGAGCAACTGCTGCGAGAGAAGCGCCCCCGCTACTACGTGACCCAGGTGACCGGCCCCACCCTCCAGAACGACATGTATGGCACCTTCCTGGCTCGCTCCCTGGGTGCTCGCACCATCGCCTTCGGCACCCACGTCACCCCTCTGACTCGGGAGACAATGGAGCCTTATCCTTGCCTGGATTTCGTCCTGCGCGGCGAGCCGGAGTTGACGCTGGTGGAGCTGATCGCTGCGCTGGAATCAACGAATCGGCGAATCGGCGAATCGGCGAATCGGCGAATCGGCGAATCAGCGAATCGGCGAATCGGCGAATCAGCGAATCGGCGAATCGGCGAATCAACGAATCAGCGAATCAGCGAATCAACGAATCAGCGAATCAGCGAATCGGCGAATCAGCGAATGGGCGAAGCGGTCAGGAGGTGGGAGAGGCTTTTCCGGGAGGCAGACCCGGAGTGGCAGCCGGCCTGGGAGCGGGAAGACGTACAACACGCAACACGCAACACGCAACACGTTTCACGTTTCACGTTTCACGTTTCACGTATCAAAGGCCTGGCCTGGCGCAACGGGAATGAGATCGTCGTCAACCCCGACCGGCCGTTTATTGGGAATCTGGACGCCCTGCCGTTGCCCATGCATTATCTCCTGCCCCTGGACAGGTACCGCGCCCCCATGATCAAGGGGCCCTACGCTTTCGTGGTGACCAGCCGGGGCTGCCCGGCAGCTTGCCGCTTCTGCATCAAACACGTGACCTACGGGAACAGCGTGCGGGTGCGATCACCAGAGAACATCATGCAGGAGCTGTGGCTGCTCCATGACCTGGGCATCCACGACGTCAACATGTACGCCGACCTGTTCACCGTCAGCCGCGAACAGGTGATGGGGCTGTGCCAGTTGATCCTGCAAGAAGGGCTGAAGGTGCGCTGGATGTGCAACAGCCGGGTGGATTTCGTGGACGAGGAGATGCTGCGCCTGATGGGGCGGGCCGGGTGCTGGATGATCGCCTGGGGGATCGAATCGGCCAACGAGGAGATATTGCGGCGGGTGCGGAAGGGCTACCGGTCGGAGCAGGTGGAGCGGGCGCTACGCTGGGCGCGGGCGGCGGGGATCAAGAACTGGGGCTATTTCATCATCGGGTTACCTGGGGAGACGGAGGAGACCATCCGCCAGACCATAAATTTCGCCAAGCGGCTCCCCCTCGACCTGGCCCTGTTCCACATCGCGGCGCCCCATCCGGGCACACCCTTCTTCTTCGAGGTGGTGGAGCAGGGCTGGTTCCGCCCCGGCACCTGCTGGGAAGAGGTGGACATGGACCGCTCTACGGTGCTGGACTACCCCGACCTGCCGGCAGAGCGGATAGAGCACTGGGCGCGGCGAGCGTTCCGGGAGTGGGCGCTCAGGCCGGGGCCGCTCTGGACTTACCTGACCAGCATGGCCAGTCCGGCCACGTTTCGCTCGGCAGTGGAAATCGGGCTGGAGAGTTTGGGGTGGGTGAGGTAGGAGTGATTGTCAAACGCCATGAAAACGTGGGTACGGCGCGTCGTAGATAGCCAGTGGTTCCCCTTCGCCCAGCTCGGCTGCGTGGCCGTAGCCGGAGGGATGTGGTACTTCCTACCTCCACTTGGCCCGTGGCCATTGGCCCTGGCGCTGGCTCCCTGGTTGATCCACCTGGCGCTGACGGGACGGCTCACCCGCCGCACCCCGTTGGACCTGCCCCTGGCGCTCTTTCTGCTCACTGCTGTGGCGAGTGTGTGGGCCGCCTACGACCGAGACGGCTCCCAGGCTATATTCTCCATCCCCATTGGATGGCGGAAACTGTGGGGGCTGATCCTGGCTGCCCTGCTCTTCTACACCCTGACGGCGTTGCATACGGAGGTGCAGCGGCGCTGGATGTTGCGGCTGATGGCCGGATTTGGGGCGGTGGCGGCCGCCTGGTTCGTCGCCACCAACGACTGGGCCGCTCAACCGGCCGACTGGGAGCTCATCACCCGGCTGGGGAGAGCCGTTCAAACTTTGCTGCCCTCACTGCCCGGCCATCGGCTGAATCCCAACGTGGCAGGGGGGTTGGCGGCCCTCCTTCTGCCCACGAGTCTGGAGTTAGCCGTCGAGGCCAGGGGGAAGGGGGGAAGGGAGGCAAGGCGGTGGGCTGCCTGGGGTCTGGCGACGGGGGCGGCGATGGTCTTTGGACTGTTGCTGACCACCTCCCGGGCCGCCTGGCTGGGGGTGGGGGGCGGCGCGGCCCTGGGGGCGGCCTGGTGCCTGGCCGGGCGTCTGGGCCGCGGGGCCTGCCCTGAGCCTTGTCGAAGGGGGCGACGCCTGGGGGTCTTCGCCACGCTGGTCCTCTTGGGAGCCCTGGTCGGGGGGCTGGCCGTGGCGATGGTCCCTGCCCTGAGGGCGGTGGCGCTGGAGAGCTACGCTTTCACCAATCGGCTGAACATCCTATCGCAGTCAATGCTCCTGGTGCGGGACTATCCTTTCACCGGCTGTGGGCTGGGTAACTTTCCCCTGGTCCACTCTACCTACGCGCTGCTGATCCACGTCCCGGTCTTGGTCCACACCCATGCCCTCCTCCTGGATGTGGCCGTGGAACAGGGTATTCTCGGGGCGTTGGCCATGGTGGGGGTGTGGGGCTGGGCTGGCTGGTTAGGATTGCGGGCCCTGGCCGAGTCCAGGGAACCTCCGCCGGGGTTGGTAGCCGGGCTGCTCTCCTTGGCCATCCTGGTCATCCACGGATTGTTGGATGACGCCCTCTACGGCAGCCGGGGGCTTCTGTTGCTGTGGGTGCCGGCGGGGCTGGTCGTGGCGGCCCTGCCGGATATAGGGGAGCAGAGGAGCCGAAGTCCTGAGCAAAGCGAAGGAACAGGAGCAGAGGAGCGGGGAGGCAGGGGAGCAGGGGAGCACGGGAGCAGAGGAGCACGGGAGCGGGGGAGCAGGGGAGCGTGGCGGTGGGGACTGGCAGCGGGGGCAGCGGCAGCCTTGCTGCTCCTGGCCCTCGTCGGGCATCCCCTGGCAGCGGCCTGGTATAGCAACCTGGGTGCGGTGGCGCAGACGCAGGTGGAGTTGCCGGCCTATGATTACAATCATTTCGACAATCCCACCCTGGACCAGATCCGGCAGCAGGAGGACCTGTCGAGGGCAGAGGGGTATTTTGTCCGGGCGCTCGCTCTGGATCCGCACCAGGTAACAGCCCGCACGCGGCTGGCCCACATTGCCCTGGGGCGGGGGGACTACGCTGCGGCGCTGCAACACGCGCAGGCAGCCTGGGACGCCGGCTACCGCGATCGGGTGACACGGCTGCTCTTGGGCGATGCACTGGTGGCGTTGGGAGAGGTGGAAAGGGGGGCCGAGACGGTGCGCGGTTTGGAGTGGGCTGAGATGCGGCTCAGCGGCCAGGCCTGGTACCGCTACTGGGTCAACCAGGACTGGCAGCGAGCGGCCTACGCCTGGCGGGCGGTGCTGCTCCTCGATCCGCAGGATGCCTACGCCAGGGCGTGGGTCGGGCAGGCGGAGGAGAGGGCGGCACAAAACCAGTGAATTGCGAAATGCGTAGATCACTCCGTTTTGCGGCATCGCTAATAGCTTTGATCCTCCTCAT
>CAYUPJ010000102.1:0-15036 GCA_964446635.1 uncultured Anaerolineae bacterium | reverse complement strand
GAGCTGGCTATTGGAAAGGACTGCGGGCGACTCTGGCTCCACATGTTCGAGGGCCACGTTTTCCTCGATCACAATGTTCAGAGGGCCGTTGCCGATCATAGGGCTAACTAGAGCGATTATCTCTTGCTCGGACGTCACCAAGTTACAGGCACGGCGGTAGTTGCCAAGCACTCGCCCTGTCAAGCCATCTTTCCTCACCATGTCGAAAACCGGGCGGCTGATGGACAGCGCTTTCACACGCTGCTTGCTCACGCTGCTACTCCGTCGGATGATTTCCCCGTCCCTAATTGTAGCACATTCCGGGCAAGGAGGCAACACATCTGGCCGCCTCTAAGCAAGCAGAGTTGTCCGTTTCTGTGAGTTGTGGTACACTTTTGAGATGAGACAGAGGGCGCAGACGAGCCAGAAGAGACAGAAGACATCTGTCTCCTCTGCCCCTTCTGACCCCTCTGGCTCCTCCAAACTTGTCTGCTGAAGGAAAAGGAGCGACGTGATCGAGGTTGATGAACGAATTTGTGATAAGCTCGGCCAGAGGTTGAGAGATGTGCAGGTGTTGCCCCAGAAGTTCGTGCGAACTGCCTGGACGGAGGAGGAGAAGCGGAGGGAAGCCAACCTCCGCTTCTACCTGGTGGCCATCTGCCAGCACACCAAAAGCCTGCAGGGGATCATCGAAGGGGAGTGGTGCAGAGGGTGGGACTATCTGGAAAGGGCCTGCCGGAGGGTGATGGCCGACCATCCCGATGACTTCAGCGCGGAGAACATGAGCCGTATCACGGGCCAGGAGCTGCGCCGCATCCTCTCTGACGACTTCGACCCCGCCCACTCCACTCTCGATCGGGTAGAGGAGAGGGTGAAGCAGCTCCGCGATTGCGGCCAACGCCTATTGGCCCGATACGATGGGGACGCAATGAATCTCTACCGCCAGGCAGGCGGCTACCTGCACGGGCAGCCAGGCATCCTGAAGCTGATGTCCGAGTTCCAGGCTTACAGCGACCCCATTCAGAAGAAGTCCTTTCTTTACCTGATGTTCGTCAGCCAGGCGGGCATCTGGGAGATCAAGGACCTGGAGAACTTGAAGGTGGCTGTGGACTACCACATCATGCGCATAGCCCTGCGCAGCGGGATGGTGAGGGTCGAAGGCGCGCTGGAAAGGGTGCTGAAAGAGCGCAGGGAAGTGGACGTCGCTACGGACACCAAAGTGAGGGGAGCAGTGCAAGGGGCTTGCGATCTGCTGGTTCGGCACTCAGGACACAGCATCTTCGAGGTGGACAACATCCTCTGGATGATGGGCCGCAACTGCTGCTTCTACGATCACGAGCCCATCTGTGGGGAGAACACTTGCTTCAAAGAGGACAGGTGCACTTTCATCGGGAGCATTGTCTATGATTGCACAGGCAAGTGTCTGTTCGATGGCGTGTGTTTGGGCAGCACGGATGAAGAGTACAGGAAGTTCTGGGAAACCAACCTGTATACTGAGTACTATTGACTTAACTCGTAAACACCGAGATCATGGGCGATCTCTACTTCCCCTTTATAATGCTCCCTTACCTCGTCTAAGGCCCGTTTGGGCTCCCCGGCTACTGAAGTCCCTAAATGTACCAGCACCCGCCGTTTCACATCGCACCACTCGGCCACCTTCCCTGCTTGCCAGGGGGTAGTGTGGCCCTGAATATCCCGGACGGTGGAACATTCCTGGAAGAGAAGATCAGCCTCCTTGGCCAGGGCCAAAAGCTCAGGATAGGGAGCAGTATCCGCAGAATAGACCGATGAGACCCCGCTGAGCTTGGCCACAATCTTCACGGCCACCGTGGGGACGACGTGGCGCACCGGGCTGGTCTGGATGGTGTACTCCTCGTTGACGATGACAGTGTAACCCTCCTCCTTGGGTATCTCGTTGAAGATGAGGAAATCCCGCTCCAGGCGCATGATACCCAAGACCCCCTTGACCATCCGCAGGGTGGCTCGGTTAGCGTAGACGGACAGGGGCACTATGCGCCTGGTCATTATAAAGTGGTGGATCAGGGAGGGGAGACCGTAGATGTGATCAGGATGGGCGTGGGTGAGGATGACGCCCTGCAAACGTTCGGGATTCAGTCCCGTTTTGAGGAGCTTGTGGTAGGGGCTGCTGGCACAGTCGAGGAGGATAATGCCGTTTTGGCTTTCGAAGGCGAGGAAGGTGTTGTCGCGAGTGGCACTGGAGACGGCCGCCGCGCTGCCAAGGACGATGATTCTTTGCACGCTGTGAATTCCTTGTATCGGCTGTTAGATATTGGGTATTAGATATTGGCTATTTGGGCGGTGAATTCTTCGTAGGATGGTTTCCTGGCCAGGTGGATCAGGTGGGAAAGGCAGCGGCAGTCGGAGGAACCGAAGCCAGGGACAGGTATCTCACTGCCGGGGAGCTCCCGAGCGGCTTGAGCCCACAGGCACTCTAATTTGTCCGTGGAGGCGGCGCTCCAGACCTCCACCAGTTGGGCGTGCTTCAACAGGTGGTCTATGTGCCAACAGAGCTTCTTGCCACGGCGACGGTGGTGGGCCAGGCGGGCCTCCAAGCCCCCAGGCCCCAGGGCGCTGCCTACGTAAAGGTAGTAGCCGGCAGGAAAGGTGAAAGTGCCCAGCTTGCCAACGGTGATCTCTTCTCTGTGCTCCAAGTGCAAGACCAAGGCGTAGGTGCCTTTGGTGGGTTCGCTCATCCTAGTGGTGCTCCCAACTGCCATCGGCGTAGAGGACGTAAGCTGCGCCGAGGTCGCTCCCAAGGATAATGCCGCCGCCAAAGGCTTGCACCACCCCCGTGAAACCCCCTTCCTCTTCCACAGCCCAACCAATCCGGCTGGCCGGGCCGCCCAGTTCCTCCCGCCACACCTTACCAAAGCCCCTCTTCGGCTGGAACAGGTCCGGCGGTGCGATCAGAGTGGGATCGTCCTCAAGCTGGCCCTCCTGCCAGGTGTCGGCGAAGGCCTGCCAGGTGTGGTCGTCGTGGAGGACGTAGACCTCCCTGGTGTCCTCCCGCCAGAACATCTTGCCCCGCTCGAAAGCCTGTTCAGCCAAAAAGACCTCCCGTTCTGCCTCCACCGCGCAACCCAGGCGATCTCGCCTGGCAGCCCATATTGCAGACAAGCGAAGAGGCACCACAGCGCAGGGCGGCGGCGTTACTGCTGGACCGGTAGGGCTTGGCAGAGGCGTGGGGAGGGGCGGCATCTCCCAGGTAGCCGGATACCAACTGGCTCCGCCGTCGGTGGACTTGTACACGCCGTTCCCAACCAGGGCAGCAAAGAGGGTCTGATCGGTGACGAAATTTGGCGAGAGGGCCAGTGCCAGCACCCCCGCCAGCCCGCCATCGGGCGCAGATGGAAGGCCAGTATTGACCGCCTGCCAGGACAGTCCCCTATCGTTGGATTTTTGGATTCCCCGATCGAGGCCAGCGAAAAGCGTGCCGTCCCTGGCGAATTCCGGCGACAGGGCCAGGGCCCTGACCCAGACCGTGCCCGGCGGGAGGCCGCCTCCCAGCGCCTGCCAGGCGAAGCCGCCATCGTCGGAGCGGTGCAGTTTGCCGTCCAGCGCCCCCACGAAGAGGGTCCGGTCAGCAGCGAAGTCCGGCGAGAGGGCCATGGCCTGCACGTACCAATCCTCTTCTGCTTTGACTTGCTCCCAGCTTTGGCCTCTATCAATGGTGCGATACAGCCCCTGGTACTGGAGCCAGGATATGCTGTAGCCATCTTCGGCATAATTTGGTGAAACAACCAGGCTCGCTATCTCGGCCCGGGGCAGTCCCTGGTTGGCCGACGTCCATCTCTCTCCTCCGTCGGTGGAGATGAAGACCTCAGGGCGGCGGTAGTCTCCCCCGATGAAGATGGTGCTATCGGCAGGGAAGTTTGGCGAGATGGCCAAAGCCAAAGCGGGGAAGAGATTGCCCAGTCCCTGTTGTAGCTCCTCCCAGCCGTGGCCAAGCCATCGGTATACACCGGCCCTCGAGGCCGTGAAGATGGTCCGATCTCTGGCGTAATCGGGCGAGATGGCCAGGCGAAGGAAATCAAAGCCCGACCGGCCTGGGAAGCCCGTCTCCTGCCAACTGCGGCCCCCATCATGGGAGACAAAGACCCCTGCCGTGGACGTGGCGGCATAAATGTTCTGATCCTGGGCGTAGCCTGGCGAGATGGCTAGGTCATAGATATCCAGGTTCTCCAATCCCACCGTCAAGTCCTCCCAGATCAACTTGTCGGCCCTCAGGCTGTGGATGCGCCCATCAACGCTGCCCAATAACAGATCCCCCTCCGGGAGAAGGGCAAAAGCACTGATCGGTATGTCTACCTCAAGCACCTTCCAGCTCTCGCCTCCATCTGTGGAGCGATAGAGGCGAGAGATGCCTTCGCTGCGGGATGCGGCGAGCAGGGCGTATAGGGTCTTATCCCCTCGGGCTGAGCCTCGGGGCGAAGCCTCAGCAAAAGCAGGCGAGAGGACGAGATCGCTGAAAGTAACGTACTCACAGAACAGCCCCGCGTTGGCTGCCTGCCACGTCTCCCCGCCATCGGTGGAACGCATCAGGCCTGCCCCGCTCAGGACGGCGTAGACCGTGCGATCGTGGGCGTAGTCAGGGGAAATGGCCAGCAGTTGGGCCGTTTGGTCAAGCACCTCTTCCCAGGACTGGCCGCCGTCGGTGGACTTGAGGACGCGCCAGCGGTCCATCTCATCCAGGCTCCAGAACAGCGTGCCATCGGCGGCGTAGTCGGGGGAGATAGCCAGGGCCGTCGCTTTGCGGTAGGTGGGCCTGTCGAGTTGTGGCTCTTCTATGGCAGTCCAGTGATCCCCCCCGTCGGTGGACTTGAACAGGCCGTGGCGCATCGTGCGGGCGAAGGCCGTTCCATCGGCGGCGAAGGCGACCCCTTGGACCAGGAGATCGCTCAAGCCCCGCGAGGCCAAGCGCCAGTTCTGGCCACCGTCGGTGGATTTGTACACTCCGCCCCCCATGTTCCAGGCGGAGTGTCCGGCTAAGAGAGTCTGGTCGGAGGCGTAGTTGGCGGAGAAAGCCACCGAGACCACATCCAGAGCGGAGGGCAACCCGTTGTCTAACAGCGTCCATGATCCGCCACCATCTTTGGACTTATACAGCTTGTTCTCCACGAGAGCGAAAAGGGTGCGGTCCCTGTTGTAGTCGGGGGAGGGGAAGATGCGCTGGATGGGGCTGGCGGGCAGCTTTACCGGGCGTGGTTCAGCCGGAGGTGGCGGCGCGCCGCCGCTCTCGGCCATCACCAGGACGGAGCCGCCTTTGCCAATCAGATACAGGTGCCCGGCCAGGGGGTCTAGGGCTCGCAGGGTGTACTCTCCATCCAGAGGAACATCGGCCAGGAGGTCGGCTGTTTGGCTGTCAACGACTAGAAGCCTGTGACCTTTATCCCAGCCGCTGGTCAGGTAGACCAGTCCCCTCCTGGGGTCCACCCGCAGGTTGCCAACGATGCCCTCCAGTCGTGCCACCCAATGCTGCCCCTCGGCCAACACCTTCAGAAATGCATAACCGAAGCTGGAATGGGTCACATAAGCTCGGCCTGCCATGGGGTCCACGTCTATCGAGACCACACTCGATTCCGTGTTAGTGAGCACTGTGGTGTGAGTGATTCCGTCGTAGACCTGAAGGTAATTAGCGTTGTTGGAGCCAGGTATCCCATTGTTGAGGACGACGTAGAGGAGATTCAACCGGGGGTCAATGGCCAGATTCACAGCGTAGGGATTTGGAGGGAAGCCGCCCGGCCGGGGGAAAGTAGAATCCATTTTGCCTACCACGCTTTGAGTCTCAGGGTCGGCGATGTAGACTCCGCCCTCAACAATGTAAAGCTCATTGGTCTTCGGATTCACCACCGGCCTGCCCGTTTGGGGAATTAAGCCCAGGGAGCGATTGGTCTGGCCGTCAACGATCTGTATGCCCTGACCCTCGGGATCGCCGATGTAGATCCGATGGCGGACATCGTCAACGGCCAGGTAGCCACGGCCAGGAACGATGGTCAGTTCTGTGAGGCTGTTGCTGTCGAAGATGTGGAGCTGGTTGATGTTATCGGTGATGTAGAGACGCTTCGCATTGGGATCAACGGCCACGTCCACCAGTTCGATGGCTGTTGGCACCAGCGCTACGGTGGCCTTCTGCTCGGTGACGATGACCGCCACCTGGTTGTCGTAGGTCAGGGAGAGGTAGAGCCTCCCCTGACGAGGGTCAAGAGCGATGCCCTCCACACTGGTGGTTGGGCCTATCCGGTCTACGATCTGCCCTGTAGCCCCGTTGACCACCACCACGCTTGGCTCCTGGCTGGTCGTTCGCCCGACGTAGAGGCGATCCACTGCCTCATCCACGGCCAGGACGCTTTTCTGGTACCGCTCGCCCACCACCAGGCTGGCCATGTAGTTGCCACTCGTTCCATTCAAGGTCAGGATTTCGTTGGCCTCCTCGGTACCGAGGGCCACGTAGAGGCGATTGGTGACCTTGTTGGCCGCCAAGTCTTGGATATGGCTCTCCAGGTTGACGGTGGTCACCTTCTCCAGCGTGCTGGCGGAGAAGATGTCCAAGGCATCAGGAGACGAACGAGCCAGGTAGAGGCGGTCGGCGGGTGAGTTGAGAGCCAGGGCTATCGGGGATGAACCGGGCGGCAGGCTGGCGCTGCGCAGCTCGCGGTAGTCCCTGGCATCAAGCAGGTGGAGTGTTTCACCATTGGCCACATATAGGCGATCTACCACCTCGTCTACAGCCACCACTTCCACGCCTTCGATAGTGGCAAGCACTTGGTGGGTGGCCCCGTCTATGACCATCAGCGTCTTATCCCCTCGGTTGACCACGTAGATGCGGTTGGCGGTCTCATCTACGGCCACTTCGTTGTAGTCCCAGCCGCTCTGGCCCACGGGGATGGTGGCGATGATCTCGTTGGTCATCACATCTATGACCGAGACATTGCCTCGCTCTTCCGAATCGCTCCGCTCGTTGCGCACGTAGACGCGGCCCGTGGCCGAGTTGACAGCTATCGCTCTTGGGTTGTAACCGTTGCCTGTCGACACTCCCAACTTCAGCTTGGTAACGACTTTGGGCCAGATTCCCTCAGGAGTGGGGGTAGGTTGAGGAGTTGGTGTTGCTTCCCTGGTTGATGTTGGGGTGACAGGAAGAGGCGTTGCTTCTCTGGTCGCCGTTGCGACAACAGGTGAAGAGGTTGGCGTGGCTTCAGTTGCGGTCGGTTTGGGGCTCGGCGGCATTGTTGTAGGTGTTGGCGTCGCTTCCTCAGGACGACCACAAGCCGAGAGCAATGCCAGAAGCAGCAAACCCCAGAGTATGGCCTTGGCTTTCATCGCTATTCTCCTCTCACAGATGGGATTATTTTACATTGGTCTGCCTTACTTGGCAAGCGAGCATTGCCCTCTCCCTCTCTCGTCCTCACCCCAGCCCTCCCCCAACTTTGGGGGAGGTAGCACAGGAGAGGGAGGGGGTGGGTGAGGGCCATTTGTGGCCCAAAGTTGCCAACTAAGTTGGTTTGTGGTAAGATAAGCGCGACATCATTAAGGAGGACAACGATGAGGACCAAGCTACGAGTATTCGTGATCTTGATTTGTCTGGTGTCCCAATTGGTGATCGCGGTGGGCCTCGTTGAGGCCGCGGATCCCACCGTGTACGTCGTCCAAAGGGGCGATACTCTCTACTCTATAGCCCGTCGCTACGGCACCACAGTGAACGTCATCGTGCAGGCCAATGGGCTACGAAACTCCAATCGAATCTACGTTGGACAGCGGCTGGTCATACCGGCGGCAGGAACGACCACTACGTCTGCCCCCTCTGGCTCCTCTTCGTCAGCTTCCGTTCACGTGGTGCAGAGGGGCGAGAACCTGTACCGCATTGCGTTGCGCTACGGCACGACCGTCCAGGCCCTTGCCTCAGCCAATAATCTTTCCAGCACTTCGTTGATCTACGTGGGTCAGAGGCTGGCCATCCCAGGAGGCTCCACTTCCCCCGCGCCGGCGACAACTTCTGTCTCAGCCCCCACTGCTGGAAAGTGGATTGATATCAAGCTAGCCAGCCAGAGTCTGGTGGCCTATGAGGGGCAACAGCCCGTCTACTGGGCTACCGTGTCCACGGGCCTGGCTCGGACACCCACGCCGAAGGGACGCTTTCGTATCTACAGTAAGCTTCGTTCGGGAACGATGGCTGGCCCTGGTTACCGTCTTCCCAACGTCCCTTACATCATGAATTTCTACGGAGGCTACGCCATGCACGGCACCTACTGGCACAATAATTTTGGCCAGCCCATGAGCCACGGCTGCGTCAACATGAGGACCGCCGATGCCCAATGGCTGTACAACTGGGCTCCTATTGGCACGCTGGTGGTGATACATTGAGGGAGGATGAGAGAGAAAAGGCCCGGATGCTGATTGGCAACCGGGCCTTTTAATTCAAATGATTCCGCAGCTTGCGGCTGCGGCTGGGGTGGCGCAGCCTTCTGAGGGCCTCGGACTCTATCTGGCGGATGCGCTCCCGGGTCAGGCCGAGTTTCTCCCCCACCTCCTTCAAGGTGTAACTGTAACCGTCCTGCAGACCGAAACGGAGGCGCAGGATGCGGGCCTCCCGTGGAGTCAGGGTGGAGAGGACCTCTTCCATCTCGTCGGCCAACAAGTGCTGGGAAGTGACGGCCGAGGGTGCAGGGGCCCGTTCATTTTCGATGAAGTGCTGCAACTCGCTTTCCTCGTCTTCGCCCACTGGCGTCTCCAGGGAGACAGGGTGACGCGAGGTCCTCATCATCCATTGCACCTTGCCTGGTTCAAGGTACATCTCTTCAGCGATTTCCTCCGGGGTGGGTTTACGTCCCTGCTCCTGCTCCAGCCTTTGCGCTGTCTTGTAGAGCTTCCTGATACGGTCGCTCAAGTGGATGGGGATACGGATGGTGCGCCCCTGCTCGGACAGAGCGCGGCTGATAGATTGCTTGATCCACCAGGTGGCATACGTGCTAAACTTGGTGCCCCGTCGGTGGTCGAACTTGTCAACGGCCCGGATCAAACCCATGTTGCCCTCCTGGATGAGATCCAGGAAGGGCACTCCGTACCCCATGTATTTCTTAGCGATGCTCACCACCAGGCGGGTGTTGGCCTGGATGAGGTGGCGGCGGGCCTCTTCCCCCTCCTCGATGAAGCGCTTCAATCTCGCCCTCTCTTGAGGGTCGTGACCATTTCGGGTCAATTGGTATTGGGCATCTCGGCCTCGTTTCAGCCGCTTGGCCAGTTCCACCTCCTCCTCGCGGGTCAGGAGAGGTATCTGGCTCATCTCCTTGAAATACAAACTGATGGTGTCATCGGCGGCGATGCCACTCAAGTCGAAATCGCCATTCCCATCTCCATTCCCGCCCAGCTTCTCTCCTGCTGTAGATCCTTCTTGGACTTCCTTCTCGCTATCGTGAACTTCGATGTCTTGGTCATACAAGTGCGCGAAGACATCCTCTAGCTGAGCCAGATCATCCTTCGTTTCGGGGAAGGCTTCTAATATCTCATCCAGGGTGATATACCCCTGCTCATCGGCCTCCTCCAGCAGCCATTGGATGGTATTCGATTGCTCTTGCAGTTGTAACTCTTCCATGTTGAATCAATCTTGTATATGTAGCCGTGGGCTGGCGACGGACGATGGCCCACCAGCGCACAGCAACCTATCGTAGCGGAGACGACCAGCCACTAGTCTCCTGTTGAGGAGGTCTCTGGCGTGGGCGTCGGTGGCAATTCTAGAAAATCGTCGCGCGTTCTTTCAACGAAATCATTGACCGTGTATTCGGACACGCGGACGTAGTAGGGCGATTCCGACGAGATCACTACGAAACTGTTGTCCTCCTCGCTCTTCGCTCCCACGCGGAGGCTGTAGGTCTTGACGTTACCCTCGTTGTCTCTCGTCTTGACGGCTATCACAGCGTTGGGCGTGTCCAGGCCATAGTCGTCCTGTTCGATCTTGCCCAATGGGCGGAGCATCCGCAGGGAAGAAACCCGGGTGACCATGGATGTCACGTTGTTCTCATTGAGGGTCTCATCAGGGCCCAGGTCCTTCATCGTCCACGCGCCGGCGTTGTCTTTCTCGAACTCGAACCGGCCGTTCTTGTTTTCCAAGGTCAGGGCCACAATCTGGTCCTGAGTTATCGAGAGGTAGAGCGTGTCTACCCAACTGGAGGCCTGAGTACCGGCCTCGGAAGTCGAAAGTGAAGCCAGGTAGACCTCGTTTTGACCATCGGCACGCACGTGACTGGCCCCATAGCTGGGCGATGTGCCCAGGTATAGCCGGTGGGTCGCTCCGTCAGCCAACTCAACCTCGATCAGGCGCTCAAAAGTGCCGTCAGCTACTTTCAGGCGCTTGTGACTGGCAGGCGTCTTGGTCACCAGGCGATCGGTCTTCAGCGCGACGATCTTGGCCAGCAGTTCAGGCACTTTGTTCTGCTGGGTGGGGTAGTCATCGGCCTCTGGTAATACCCAGGCCCCTGTGCTCTTAGCCAATTTAATCTGATTGCCGGTAGCATCGGTGACGGTCATGCGGACGATTTGGTCCGCTTCAACCCCAGGAAAAAGGGGCTGGCCGCTGGCGACCGAGGCCGCCGGCCGGGGCCAAAACACGACGGCCACCAGGACGATTTGCGCCACTAGAACGGCGGCCAGAATCTGGTTCGTTCGATTCATCGTTCTCCTCCTTAATTCTCGAAGACGTAAACGATTGCTCCTGCTGGATCGCCAGATCCGCTGCGAGCTTTTTACTGAGCCTCAATATTCACGAGAGGCATGGGCTCCTCGCTGCGCCGTCGGACGTTCCACACCACGCCGATGCCGATTACGGCCAGCAGTGCCAGGGCGTAGTTCAGGCCCTCCCAGAAGGACTGCTCGTCCTTCTCCATCGGTTTGAGCAGGCGAGCGTAGGTACCCCGCGAACGGATGCTGAGCAGGTCTTCGTCCTCGACCGACCAGTCCATGGCGTTTTGCAGGAACTGCAGGTTGTTAAGATACCGATCTTGCGACAAGCTGCGGGAGATTCCCAGGACAACATCGTCCACGAACTCAGCACTGCCGATGACTACCAGGCGCGAGGATTCGGGCGAGGCCTCGATGGTCCCCAGAGTCGGTGCTTCCGCCTCGCCCTCGCCAGGGGTGGTCTCCTCGCCCTCACCCGCTTGGAACGGCGAGGGCTTGCCTTTGAAGTAGCTATCGAACGAGCCCCGGATGCTCACCGCCAGTGCCCTGGCCTTTTGCTCACCCTCCACCGGGAAGCCGAACTTGGGATAAGCATTCAAGTTAGGCTGGGCGTCTATCGTCGTTCGCAGCCAGGAACCGTCGGTGGATTTGAGCAGCGTGACTACCTCCCGCCCCTGATTCTTTTCAGCATTAATCTCCAACGGCGAGGCCCAGTGGATCGTGACGGCCGGCAGATTGGCCACGATGGGGCTCTCCGACGCCATGCTGTCCTGGCGTACATCCACAAAGAAGGGGTACGGGATCTGTTGGTATTCGAGCACTGCCATCCCCGCCACGCTGCGCTGCACCTGGACGGGGAAAGGCTCGTTCTGAGGATCCATGACCAGCGACTCCCCCACCTCCACGCCGTAGTAGGCCAGCATCTCTCGAAGACCATCTTGCACAGCTTCGATCATCAGATTGCCTCCGAACTGCTCCGGCGAGAGAATGTAATTGCCCGCCGCCACGACCACCGCGCCGCCGCGCATCAGGTACTGGTCAATGGCGAAGCGCTCCTTGTCGCCCAGGCCCTGCGGGGCGATCACCACCAGCACGTCCACGTCGCCAGGCACGCGGCCGGAACTCAGGTCCACCGCTTTGACGGTGTAGTTTTGCCCCAGTTGCTCCTGAACCCACTCCCAACTGGAGATGGGTTGGATCGTGCCACCATAGGCGCTGGGTATCGGCTCTGTCGAGGGATGCCACAGGCCAACCGTTTTGAGGAAGCCAGGCGCGGCTCGTTTGAGCACCGCCTCGATTTCGGTGCGCAGGTCGGCCTCGCTCATGTCGCCGGACGGGTAGAGCAATTGCTTCTCGTCCCCGATCTGCAAAAGCAGGTGAAGATAGTACGTATCGGGTGAGAAAAGCGAGATGGCGAACGGCTGCAGCCCGTAGGACTCAAACAGCGTCTGGCGATTGATGGGGCCGCCCGGCGCATCGGGGTCTATGATCTCAAAAGTGAACTTGCCACCCGATTCTGCCTGGATGTCCTGGACCACTTTCTCGATGAGTTCCGGCACCCCTTTCAAGGATTCAGGCAGCGTGTTGGGGGTGACAAAGGCGGTCAGTCGGACGGGCTCCTCCATGCTGGCAAAGACCGTGTCCAGGCTCTGGAAGCCATAGACCACTTTCTTGATCGAGCGGGTCAGGTCGTACTCCAGGTTGCGCAAACCGACCTCCACCTCACCACCGCCCCCCGGCTGTATCTCAATCAAGTCTTGAAAGCCCAGCGTGACCGACTGGTCGCCGTAGCGAATCAAAATGTCAAAGTAGGAACTGATCACCGAGGACTCGTAGCGCCCGGCGATGCGGAAAGGCGTGGGTTGAATACCGTAAACCTGGTTGGCCTCCGCCTCCAGATCCTCGTTTTCCCTGGGATCTACGATCTCGACGTTGACCTTGCCGCCGGAAGCGATCTCGTACTCACGCATCAGGTCGCGGATAGTCGGCACCAGCGGAGCCAGCAGCGGATGGGTCTTCTGGCTGAAGTAGCCCCGCATCAGCAGCGGCTCCTGCAAGTTGCGGATCAGGTCGCGGGTGGTCTGGGACAGGCTGTACTCACGCTGGGCGGTCAGGTCGGCGCGCAGGCCAGGTAGCGGAAACAGCCAGGTGTTGAAGGCCACCAGATTGACGATTACCAGCCCCACGCTGATGACTACGTGGCGACGATAGGCAGTGGTGCGCGGGCTGGGGCTCCAACGTTTACTGTCCAGCGAAACGATGTTTAACACCAGGAAGAACCCGGTCAGCGAAAGGTAGTAGATCAGGTCTCGCAGGTCAATCACGCCCCGCTCGATGCTCTCGAAGCGGCTACCGGTGCCGATGGCTCGCAGGACCTCGGCCAGGTTACTGCCCGCGAAGCCGGTCACACCTGCGGAACCTACGAGATACAGGATGCCGCAGAGCAGGACGGTGACCAGCAGGGAGACAATCTGGTTATCTGTCCGGGACGAGACGAATAGCCCGATGGCCGCATAGGCCGAGGCCATGAGGATCGCCGCCAGGTATCCACCCACCACCGGCCCCCAGTCCAGATCGCCCAGCAGGCTCACCGTGATGGGCAGGAAGAGCGTCAGGGCCAGGGACACTACGATCAGGGCCATGACGGCCATGAACTTGCCCAGCACCAGGTTGACCCGGCGCACGGGCAGGGTGAACAGGACTTCGAGGGTGCCTCCCCGCTGCTCCTCGCTCCACTGGCGCATGGTCAGCGCGCCCACCAGAAAGATCATCAGGATGGGCATCCAGCGGAATAGGGGACGGACGTCGGCGATGTTGCGGGCGAAAAAAGTCTCTGCCCAAAAGAAGGAAAAGAGGGTGACCACCAGAAAGGCTCCGACAAAGATCAACGCCATAGGGGAGCCAAAGTATGCGCCCAGTTCTTTGCGGGCGATAGCCCATGATTGTTTCCAGGACGCTTTCATGCCTCATCTCCTCCTTTGCCACTTGCTGTAGCCAGTTCGTTGAAAACGGTTTCCAGCGTTCTGACGTCGCGCCGGAGTTCCCGCAGCGGCCAGTTCTTCTCCCGGGCCAATTGGTAGATGGCCGGACGCAGGTCACCACTGTCACTACCCCGAATCCGATACTGGCGTCCGTCTGGAGTGGGCGTGACTTCGACGGACTTGACGCCCGGGAGCGCCTTCAGGTCACGGATAACATTGGGGGCGTCCTCGGCCAGCACCAAAACAGCGTCGGTGGTGGCCGAAAGCTCCGTCAGGTGGGCATCGGCCCTGACCTCGCCGTTCAGGAGGATAATCACCCGGTCGCAGGTGGCCTCCACCTCGGACAGAATGTGGGTGGAGAGGAATACGGTGCTGCTACGGACCAGCCGCCGAATCAGATGCCGCACCTCGACGATCTGGGTGGGGTCCAGGCCGAGGGTAGGCTCGTCCAGGATCAATAATTTCGGCTGGTGCAGAATGGCCTGGGCCAGCCCGACCCGCTGGCGATACCCCTTGCTGAGCTGGCTGATGGGACGGGTCAGGTGATCGGCCAGGTCTGTGGCCCGCACGGCTGCGGAGAGCAGCGCGGGTTGGTCTTCAGGAGGGATCTGGCGCAGGTCGGCAATCATTTTAAGGTAAGACTGGACCGACAACTCCGGATAGAGGGGAGCGTTCTCCGCCAGATAGCCAATCCGCTTCTGCACCTCCAGGGTGTCGGTCAGCACATCCAGGCCGTCTACCATCACCTCCCCGCTGTCCGGTTGCAGGTAGCCGGTCAGGATCTTCATCATCGTCGTCTTGCCCGCCCCGTTGGGGCCGAGCAGGCCAATGACCTCTCCAGCCGCGACGTGAAACGACACATCTTTAAGGGCCTGAATGGAGCCATACGATTTGCTGACATCGGTGACTTCAATCATATTGCTTGTTCCTCCCAAAACTCATAGTTGCTCAGTGCTGCGATAAAATCTTGCTTGATGTGCCTTTTTCCATTCAATCCGTTCCCAGCCTGCCCTGAGCAAAGCTTGCCCTGAGCTCTGCCGAAGGGCCGAAGGGAATCCGATGACAGCACCCCACGCTTTCTATCCCCCTATTTTGGGGTGCTAAGAAACCTTGCAGTTACGGCTGGAGGATTATACCATAAATGTCAGCCCAAGACAAGTGGGCGTGTATCCACCAATGGGAGGCAGTTGTACTACTGAACGGCTCGGAGTGCAACCCCTCGCCATCAAAGAGAAAGGTCCTGGCACTAAGGGCAGAAGAGGCGTCGCTCACTTTTTATGTGGCGAATAGAGACAAGCAGCAAGACCGATTGGCTTGCTGTCTATAGTAGTATCAGTAGATGGACATTTTAAGGATTGATCGGCTGGGCCGTGGCATAGATAACTGA
>CAYUPJ010000101.1:0-15098 GCA_964446635.1 uncultured Anaerolineae bacterium | reverse complement strand
GGATTGCCGATGGCAATGGCTCGCTCTCCCACGTCTACCTCGTCAACGTCGCCCAACTCCACCGGGCGCAGTTCGTGGAGTTCAGGGTCCACCTCGACCACGGCCAGGTCGCTGTCCGGATCCTCGCCGATCACCGTTGCGGGCAGGCTCACGCCGTCGGCGAAGGTCACGAGCACGTCGCGCGCTTCTCGCACCACGTGGTCGCTGGTGACGATGTGGCCCTCGGCATCCCACACAAAGCCGGAACCCTGACTTTGGTCAGTACGGATATTGACCACCGAGGGGTTCACCTTGCGGTACACCTCGGTCAGGATCTGGGATTCGACGTCCAACTGACTCCACGTGGCGAGGGGCGGAGCCTCAGCGGGTTGTGCTGGTGGGGTGGGTGTGATCAGCACCTCCTTCTCCACCTCCACGATTCTGGTGACTTCGACTGGCACCTCTGTCTCGACCTCGACGGCTTCTGAGGCCACCTTTGTTGCCAATTCTTCCACTTTGCCCACCAACTGGCTGGGCCAGGTGAAGATAGTGCAACTCAGGAGGGTCAGGCTCAAAACCACCAGAGCCGCTAGCAAGGTGTAACGTAGATTTCGCTTACTCATTTTCATTTTCATTTCTCCTCCGATGCGGGGATAGCTACCTCTACCTTTGCTGGGCGAAGGAGCTCCCCGCGATAGAGGTAGCCTTTATGCCTTTCTCCTACTACTGTCTCCTCGTCGTGATCGCCGGCTACTGTAGCTACCGCCTCGTGATAGTAGGGGTCAAAGGGCTGACCTATGGCCTCTAGAGGCTCCACACCCTCCCGGCTCAGCAGGTGTTGCAGCTCTTGATAAGTGAGTTGTACTCCATCGCGGAGACTTCCCCCCTGCGAAGCGGGGGGGACTAAGGGGGGGGTGAGGTGAGCCAGAACCCGCTCCAGATTATCGGCTACGGCCAGGAAGGCCCGCAGAAGGCGCTTTTTCTCTTCCTCGGCCAGATCAGCATAGCGGCGCTCCAGCCGCTTCCTGGTGTTCTCCACTTCGGCCGCTGCCCGCAGGTACTTGTCTTTATACTCGGCCGCTTCCTGGCGGATCGCCGCCATCTCCTCTTCCGGCGACCGCTCACCTTTCTCCTCAGGAGCTACTTCCAACTTCCAACCTCCAACTTCCAATATCCATTATCCAATATCCAACTACATCTCACGGAACTCGCCTTCTACCACGCCCTCGTCTGCAGGGCCAGTCCCACTCGGGCCACTACCCGGCTGATACTGAGCTCCGGGCTGGCCATACATCTGTTGGGACATAGCATAGCTGGCCTGCTTCAACTCTTCCGTGGCCCTGCGGATGCGGGCTACGTCGTCGCCCTTGATAGCCTGGCGCACTTCCTCGATCTTGCCCTCGATGGCCCGGCGGTCAACATCTGAGACCTTGTCGCCGAACTCTCGCAAGGTCTTTTCCATCTGGTAGGCCAGGCTATCGGCCTCATTGCGGGTATCGGCCAACTCGCGTCGCCGTCGGTCCTCAGCTTCGTGCTTGCGGGCCTCCCCCACCAGGTGCTCCACGTCGCCCTTGGAAAGGTTAGTGGAGGCAGTGATGGCTATCTTCTGTTCCCTTCCCGTAGCCTTGTCCTGCGCGGTGACGTTCAGGATGCCGTTGGCGTCAATGTCGAAGGTCACCTCGACCTGCGGGATGCCCCGCAGCGCTGGGGGGATACCCTCCAGCCGGAAGCGGCCCAGGGTGATGTTGTCAGCGGCCATAGGCCGCTCGCCCTGCAGCACGTGGATGTCCACCGCGGTCTGGCCGTCCTCGGCCGTGGAGAAGATCTCGCCCTTCCGTACCGGGATGGTGGTATTGCGCTCGATGAGCGGGGTCAACACGCCGCCCAGGGTCTCCAGGCCCAGTGTCAGTGGCGTCACGTCCAGCAGCAGCACGTCCCTGACCTCACCGCCCAGCACGCCCGCCTGCAGAGCAGCCCCCAACGCCACTACCTCGTCGGGGTTGACTCCCTTGTGGGGCTCCTTGCCGCCGGTGAGCTCCCTCACCAGGTCCTGGATCATGGGCATGCGGGTAGCGCCGCCCACTAACACGACCTCTTTGAGGTCACTGGCGCGGAGGCCAGCGTCGGCCAGAGCTTGCTGGAAGGGGCCACGGCAGCGCTGTACCAGGTCCTCGGTGATCTGCTCCAACTTGGCGCGGGTCAGCTTCATGGTGAGATGCTTGGGCCCCGAGGCGTCGGCGGTGATGAAGGGCAGGTTGATCTCCGTCTCCGTCACCGTAGAAAGCTCGATCTTGGCTTTTTCCGCCGCCTCCTTCAGCCGCTGCAGGGCCTGGCGATCCTGGCGCAGGTCTATGCCCTGATCCCTCCTGAACTCGCCAGCGACGTAATCAGCTACTCGCTGGTCCCAGTCATCGCCGCCTAAGAAGGTATCGCCGCTGGTGGACTTAACCTCCACCACCCCTTCGCCCACCTCCAGGATGGAGACGTCGAAGGTGCCGCCGCCCAGGTCGAAGACCAGGATGGTC
The DNA here is from genome assembly GCA_964446635.1 of uncultured Anaerolineae bacterium. Taxonomy (GTDB): domain Bacteria; phylum Chloroflexota; class Anaerolineae; order VGOG01; family VGOG01; genus CAYUPJ01. The sequence goes on along the minus strand of CAYUPJ010000101.1, from coordinate 12,594 downwards.
TCCAGCTCCTTTTTGTCCAACCCGTAGGCCAGAGACGAGGCCGTGGGCTCGTTGATGATGCGCAACACCTCCAGACCGGCTATCTTGCCGGCGTCCTTGGTGGCCTGGCGCTGGGAGTCGTTGAAGTAGGCCGGCACCGTGATCACCGCCTGCCGGATCGGCTCGCCCAGGTAGGCCTCGGCGTCCCTCTTCAGTTTCTGGAGGATCATGGCCGAGATTTCCTGGGGGGTATAGGTCTTGCCCGTGACCGGAATGTGGACGCGGGCATCGCCCGCTGGCCCTTCCACAATCTGGTAGGGCAGTATCTTCTTGGCTTTGGTCACCTCTGGGTCATCGTAGTGCCGTCCCATCAGACGCTTGATGGAGAAGATGGTGTTATCGGAGTTGACAACGGCCTGGCGCTTGGCCACCTGGCCTACCAGGCGCTCGCCCGTCTTGGTGAAGGCCACCACCGAGGGGCAAAGCCGACCACCCTCAGCGGTGGGGATAACCGTCGCATCGCCGCCTTCCAACACCGCGATGACGGAAAATGTCGTTCCTAGGTCAATACCAACAATCTTGCTCATATCTTACACTCCTCTCTGCGGATTCATCATCTTGGGGAACGGATGCCAGTGCCGTGTGGTCGTCTGGCTGCGGCAAGTTGTCGTAGTCGCAGTCACAGGGGCCGCCCTGGCTGCAGCCGAAGCAACAATAGGTCGCCCCATTCACGATAGTCGGCTGCCAGTTGAACTCAAAGCCGCAATTGGCGCAGATCATCTTCATCCTTGCCGCTACTTCCCCTGATGGTTTACGCCTATATTCTACCCTATCTGTGTTAGAACAACGCTAGAAGAGTATTAGAGTTTTGTTAGAGTTTGGCGGCAAGAAAATAGCGAGTCGGTGTTGATTTGGAGGTGTTCATCGTTTGACACGCGGTGGGCTGGTCTGTACCACCTGTACTTGACTTCGCTGCCCATCCGTCAGTTCATGCAGCGGAAGGAGCTTGTGCCCGCGTGACCATTGATGACTACTTTGCGGCCATGGAGCGCGGACTACGGCAGAATGTCCAAACTCCTACACATACCTCCGCGAAGGACAGCGTGTCTTTTGCTACGACAATGCGCCCCACCATCCTGAGATTGCGACGCATCCTCACCATAAGCACATCGGGGCGACTGACCGACTTGCTCCAGCCGACCAGCCGAGTCTGAGCCAGGTGTTGGCAGAGATAGAGCGCTGGCTAGGCGATGGCGGCGCGTGACGCCTAGTCTCCTGGTCACTAACCCGATGGTCACATAGCCGCTTGGTCGCATGGTCTGATAGTCCAGTAGTCTGACCACGCGACTACCCGCCCACGCGACTATGTGGCTATCCGACTATGTAACTGTCCCCCTACCCCCCACGGCACTCTGCTGCCCCTTCGTCGAGGGCTCAGTCGAGCCGTCTTCATGCTTGCCGCTCCCTTCCCTTATGGCTTCATCGGTCAGCAGTTCACCAGTGCCTGCGTCCACATCCACATAGCCGACCTGACCCAGGTCACCTAGCCCTGACAACGACAGAATTATCTGCTTTCACCTCCGACAGCAAACAGTCAAGATCGGCACGAGGGTCTCCGCCAGGGAGAGCCCACCGTGGGCCGTACAGCGGTCGTTAGCACTCTCGCTGGCCCACCAATAACGTCCCCGTAAGCCTACGTGGCTCCTGGAAAAGGCAAAGAAGCGGCTTTCAGGCGTTCGTGACTCGTAGTGCCGTAGGTCCTTCACCCCTTCTTTGGTCAGGGGCTGAGCGCGGCTTTCGCGAGGGAAGACTTTGCGCACTGCCTGCTCGACCTCGGTTGGCAACGACCAGTAGTGGGACGGGGAAAGCGCATAGAGATAGCCGTGATCGCTGGTGACGAAGACCTGACGGTCGCCTGCCGCTTCCAACAGCCGCGCCAGGGTCTGGACCATCCCATCGAAGGCATTGGCGGCGGTCGTGGCCTGGGCCACGGTGATCTTCTCCAGCCCGGTGTCGGGAAGCCGGAGCCACACTAGTGTGGGGCGGCCAGCGGCCAGGGCGGGGATCTGCTCCGGCCCTGTGACGTAGCGGTAGGCGAACGCCGCGGTGTCTCGGCCGCCAGCCGGGTTAGTGCCCAACAGCTTCTCCGCCAGAGACTCGGTCATGGTCGGGAAGGAAGCCACGGCGAAACCTTCAACGCGCATTTCCCATCCCCGCTCTCCCAGCCAGAGCGAGAGTAGCCCGGGCTCTCGCACACTGAGGGAATCGGCGACGATGACCACCGCATCCCCGCGCAGCCGCTCCCGCACGTATCCGCCGTCCTGCTGGCTAGCTCGTTCCAACAGCAGGTCGTAGACCTCGAAGTAGCCGTGATACAGTATCTCTTCCAGTCGGCTGAAGGCTTCTTCCTGTCGGTTGTAGAAGGCCACCAGGTCCGCCGCAAGGGACTCAGCCTGCCAGAGGGCCAGTATCTCCTCCCAGATGACCTCCAGGGGGGCGGCGGCAGCCAGCAGCCGCTGCACGAATCGGCTATCCAGCGCCATGGCCTGGAACCTCCCCCTTCACCATCATTTCGGCGGTGACCTCGCCCTCTCCCTCCAGCCGTTCCCGCAACCGTTGGGCCAACGCCAACAGCGCCTCCTTGCTGATGGGAGGCTCGAACCTCCAGGTCAGCCGGTGTTCGATGCTCTCCTGAGCGATTCGCTGCGCCTCTTCATCGCGGCCAAAGAGGGGATCAGGAGAAGCCTCGAAGGGCTTGACGCTGATGATGGCCTCCCGAATCTGCGCTGCCTCCTGAAGGCGCGATCTCAGGTCGCTCAGCAACTGGTCAAGGAACCGGTAAGGTCCTACCGGTATCGCAAGAGGCTTGCCTGGGGGCTCCGGCCCTGGGGGCGGCCTGTACTCCCTGGGCAGCCGCAGCAGGCATTCATCAGGGATGGCCTCGCCCAGCAGGGCTTGCCCGTCAGAGGTGTAGACGCCCACTTTGCCGGCGACTCTGAGCCGCTTCATGGCCCGTTGAATGGCCGGCTCTCCAAGGCCCTCGAGTTCCAATTGCGTCCTGACCTGGGCGAAGGACATCCCGCTATCGCCCGCCTGGGCGACAATCTCCAGAATCCGCTGCTCGGCCCGGCGGGCATCCGGCGGCGCGTATTCCGCCAGCCAGGCCCAACCGCTGTCCTGCACCCCCTCGCTGGCGATGGGGCCGTCGTCAGGATAGCGGCCGGTTTCCTGCTCCAGCACCGCTTCGTCCTCATTGACCAACTCGGCCAGTGCCCGCGCCACCTCAGTCGTGGCTGTCCCGATGGCTTCGGTCACGGCGCGCTTGAGCCCCCGTACCTCGATTCCGTCCTCACGAGCCCGGGCCAGTTCCTGCCGTGCCCGCTGCTTGACATCGGCCTTCGCCGGGGGTTCCGGCCCGTGCCTCTTCAGCCACACTCGCCAATCGGGGCTGATGATGGAGGGGAGCGCGGTGCCCTCGTAGCCGTAAAGGGCTTTCCCCACCTGGACGACCGCGCCGCTGTCCGGCGAGCCATCGGCGACCATCGCCTTCAATGCTTGTTCCAGGCGTTGCCCATCTACCGGCATCGGCAAGCCAGGATAACGTCGCAGTCCTTCGTGGAGCTGCCGGACTGTCAGTCCGGCCTGCTCAGACCCCTTGGCAGCTCCGCGCCCCTGGTGACGCAGCAGCCTGGCGAGGCCCTCGCGCACGCTGTCTACATCGTAGACCTTCTGGATAGCTTGCCGGATAGCTTCGGCCGAAAGGGTGCAAGGCTCGGGGCGGACGATGAACTTCGGCTCCTCGCCCAACTCGTTGAGGCGGCTGAGCCGCATCCACTGCCCGTAGGCTTCCTGGAAGCGCTGTCCAAGGTCCGGCTCGTACTGTTGTCGCAACAGCCTGCGCACTTCGGCCTGTCGCTTCGTCTGCTGCTTCAGCAGTTCCTCACACACCAACACCCGCAGCACCCGCAGCAGAAACTCCCGGTCTTGGGTGAGGCGCCCTCGCACCGCCGGCTTGGGAGCGATGAGAACCACCGTGTTGTCCTGCTCCCTCAACAACCCCAGGGCCTGGGAGTCGCTCACCGGCTCGAGAGAGACCACGGTTTTCAGGGCCGCGCTGGCCAGCGGTGTGGGCAGCGGCTCCTCCGGATAGAGAGCGAGGTGCTCTCCATTCACGGCTTGACGGATCAGGCCCCGCAGGCGCTCCGCCGCCTGCGCCTGGCCTTCCACCGTTTCCAGGCGGGCGCGGGCCATCTGCTCGACCTGCTTGACCAACACCACCTCTTTGGAGATGACCAGGCGGTCGCTGATCTCGTCCACGAACCACGTCTGTTGGCGGACCTCGTCCAATGCCCGGCGCAGGTCGTTGATGTTCACCTTCGGGCGCAGGTTTCCCAGCAGCACCTGCTCCTCCGTTGCCCCCGGAATGCCCATCGGGGAGAAAGAGTGCAGGAGGATCGTCCCCAGGATGCCCGAGGCTCCCCCCACGGCGGCGCACCGCTCGCGCAGGTCTTCGACGGTGTTGGCCACCAGCTCGGGGTCGAGCTTGCGCAGGTCGCTGGCGATCTCCTCGTCGGTCACGTCCAGATCGCCGGTGAGGATCAGGTCCCGCTGCCAGGCCAGCCGCCGCAGCAACGTGGCGCACACGCCGACCACCCCGCGGGTGCTCTCGTGGCGGGGCATGGCCGCGTACACCTGATAGGCCTGCCGCAGGAAGAAGGGATGGAACGGGTAGGCCGTTTCCATCTCCTGCCGTAAATCTCCCAGGTTGACCAGGCCCGGCAGTTCGCCGCGCACGTTCTCGTAGGTCTCGATGTACGAGCGCACCACCTCCCTGGCTTTGGCCTCGTCTTTGAGGCGGTCAATCAACCGGTGTCGCACGATCTTCTGCCGGTCCTCGGCTGTGCCCACGTCCCACACGGGCGGCTGCAAGCGGTTGATGATGGCCATCAGCTCATCGTTCGTGCCGTAGACGGCCAGGGCCACGGCCAGCGAAGCATCGGATAGCTCGGCGGCTTCCAGCAGGTTGGCCAGGGCGGCCCTGGTGCGCGCTTGCTCCCCTTCCTCCTGAGCGGCGAACCAGTCCTCCAATTCGTCCACAATGAGCAGGGTGGGTTTCTCCCTGCCCAACACGGCCCAATCCTGCCGGGTGGGGTACTCGCGCACCTGAGCGTTCAGGTCGGCCCGCTGCGCCCGCTCGAAGAGGAGCTCCCAGAGAGTGAGCGGGTTCTCGGCCCGCAGTTGGACCAGCGCCACCCGCGCCGCAGCCGGCGGCATCGCCTGCACTCCCCACTTCTCCAACACCGGCCACGCCTCCTCGCCAGCGGCCACGACATGATAGAGGGCTAACAGCCCGTGGGACTTGCCGCTGCCGTAGGTGCCGCGGATGACGGCGGAACCTTTGGGGTGCCGCCCGCTCAGCTTCTGCGCCACGTGCTCGGCGAGCGAGCGCAACGGCGCGGTCGGGTAGGTAGCCCGCAGCACGAAGCCCCTGTCGGCTTCTTTCGAGGCCAGGTCCTTGATGGCCCGGTCAATGAACACGGAGATGAGCAATTCGCCCGTGCGAACCTCATCGGAAAGCTGGCAGATCTCGGCGATGGTCATCGGATACACCTCCTCAAAACCGACCGAAGCAGACGATTTCGCCGTCCACCTGGGTCACCTCGCAGCGCGGGAAAAGCCACTCCAGGCGGAAGAGCTCCTGCGGCTGGCCCGTTCCCCGATGGCGGATGCCCGCCCGCCAGTACATCCCGTGCTCCAGGTACTCCAGCACGAAGAGCACCACCGGCCCCTCCCGCAGCAGGCGCTCGCGGGAGCGGTAAATGGTCTGGCCGAACTGCTGCACCACCTCTGCCACCTGGCGGGATGCTTCCCGCTCCCCCTGGCCCTCGTGCTGGCGGTAGACGAGGTAGAGGGCGCGGTCCAGGCCGGGGATGCGCACGCGGGCCGGCAGCCCCCCGTCCCCGTCCACGGGGACAGCCCCCGCGGGCGGGGGCTGGGGGTTGCCCTGGATCAGAGCGCGCAGGAAGGCCAGCGGACTCAGCACCTCGAAAGAGAGGCCCGCCTGTTTCCAGGGGCCTTCCAGCCGCTGCCAGGCGGAGATTTCCATGGCGTAAAATCCGGCCCACAGGTTCACAGCAGCACCCCCTGTCCCTTCAATCGGTCGATCTCCTGAGCCAGCCGCTCGTAGGCCCCGTCGCGGGTGATGCGATGGAGCGCGGTGCACACCTCCTCCAGGCCCCGCTGATAGACCTGGGGGATGGCCTCCCGCAGGCTGCGGTGTCGCTGGTAGGTGAGATACAGCCAGTGGGCGCGGTCCACGGGGGAGAGGTCGGGAGAGGGGGCCTCCAGCCGCTTCTCCAGGTAGGCCGCCCTGGCCGTGGGCCTGAGCACCTCGTACAGCCCCGCCTGCCCCTTGCTGCGCCGGATGAACTGCGCCTCCTCCAGCTCGCTGAACTCCAGCCCCCGCGTGCGGCACGTCTTCACCAAGCTGTCGCGGCTGACGGTCTGCCGATGGGCCAGGCTCTGCAGGTAGACCCGGCTCAGGGCATCCAGCCAGCCGGGCACCACCATGCCGAAGTAGGCGTCAATCTGCTCGTCCACCAGCTTCTCGATGTCCTCGATGGCCTGGGGGACCTGGACCGCCCCGCCTTCGTGCATCACCCGGGGGTGGTGGCGGGAGTAGACGGCCAGCGCCTTGCCCATAGTAATGACGAAGATGTCCTCCAGGCCCAGGGTGGCGCCGTTGTCCAGCAGCCGCCGCAGCTCCTGCTGCACCTCGGCGGCGATCTCGTCCTGAAGCGTCCGCCAGGCCACCGCCGCCGGTTCCGCTGCCCGCTTGCGGCACACGATCACCGTGTCGAAGCGGATGCCGTGGCGGTGAATACTCTGCGCACTCTCGCTGTGATACGTCCACACCGCCCGCACGTCGAAGCCCGCTTCCAGGACTGCCTCCAACACCGCACCCCAGGCTTGGGGGGATTCGTGGTGGAAGGTGAAGATCAACGGCCCATCGTCTTTGAGCACCCGATGGCCCTCGCCGAAGCAGCGCAATAGCCCCCGGCGGAAGAAAGCGTCGTCCTTCACCCCACCGTCCACCTTTGCCTTCTCGTTGACCACGATCTCCCGCGCCTTGGGCACCAGGGGCGGAGCGAATTCGGGGTAGTCGGGCAAGCCCAGGCGCAGCCAGACGTAGAAGAAGTCGGAGAGTTCGGCGTACTGCACGTTGCCGTAGTAGGGCGGGTCGGTAATGACGGCGTTCACGCTGCGGCTGGGTAGAAACGACAAATCTTCAGCCGTACGGGCAAACATAGCACACTTTGCGTCTGTCAATTGTCTCGTGCCTATTGTCCCACTGATGGCTGCCATGGCGTCGTTCGTCACGGCTGTCATCGGGCTGTCGCCCAAAGCCACTCTGATGTTATCCATTGGCTCCGCAGGTTGCGTGAGCCAAGCAATGGCTCTGAGAGTCTTATCAAAACAAGACGTAAACGATGATGTGCCGTATCGTGCACCCCACGGATTGTTCTCGCAAGGAACATCAGGCACCCAGAAAGCATGATGACCAAAAAGCCGTCCAATACAAAAGCGAGTTGCATGATATTGGCACAACATATTATTCGCATTGACAGCATCGCTTAGCGTAACTACCAATATCTCCCGCACCGCGCGGTCTTCGATTTGCCGGATGGCCCGCAGCAGCCGGCCCAGACAGAGGAGCTGGCGGGGGTTGAACAGGTCGGTCCAACGGCGCAGGCCGAAGGAGATGGGACGGGGGTCACTGCGTCCCTCGGCAGGGATGTCGCCCTCAGGCAGGGGCAGGGTGGCCCGTTCCTCCTCGAATTCCCGGCAGGCCTGGCGGTAGAGCTGCCGGTCGGCTTCCTCGGCCCCCTTGTAGCCGCGCGCCATCTGCTGCGCCTGGCGGCGCTTGTAGCCCTGGGCGACGTACGCCTCCTCGCAGGTGGGGCAGTAGTATTCGGTGGCAAACATCTCGTACCCGGGAGCCTTCCCCGTGCGCCGCACCCAGGCCACCGTCTCGTCCTGTTGCCCGCAGTGCTCGCAGGTGAACCTGCCGCCGCTGGAGAAGCCCTGGCGGGGAGCGAAGGCGTGCCCGCAGTCGGGACAGACGACCCACTCGCTTCCCTCGTCCACCCAGTGCACGCCGTAGCAGGCCGAGCAGACCACGGCATCCTGCCCGTTCTTCGTCGCCAGGCGGAAGGAGTTGAACAGACGTGTCTTCTGGCCGCACGAGGAACAGCGGACAGTCTTGACCCAGAAGACGTACATCACGTCGGCCAGATGATAGACTTCCGAAGTTTGGGAAACTTCGGAAGTCTGCGCAGGGCAGACTGTGCGGTAGAACTTGAGGATGTCGGGGGCCACCTCCGCCTCCAATCGCTGGAAGGCGGCGTCCAACTTTTCCAGGTCCACCGGCTCGATGGACTTCTTGACCACGAACCAGGCCACCGGGTTGACATCCACACCGATGACCCGGCAGCCCAGGCGCAGCGCCTCCACGACGGTCGTGCCCCCGCCCATGAAAGGATCAAGGACGATCTTGTCCTTCAAGTAGCGGTCAATCAACTCCACCGCGCAGCCGTGGCCGGTGTGGTTGCCGTCGTGGAAGCCTTTGTGGCATTGGCGGTAGTACAGCCAATCCCAGGCAGTCGCTCCCTGCTTACGGGCGATGGCGTCCAGCCGCCGCCATTCCTCTTCGGGGATGAGGGCGGAAAGCACGATGGTGCGGAAGACGCAGCCCAGCCGCCGCGCCCACCATTTGTGAAGCATGTAGATGGGGCGCTTGGCATTGGCTTCCCGCTGTGCCAGCGGGTTGACCTGTTCGATGGGGAAGTCGCGTTCGATGTAGGCCATCCCTACCTCGCTCTCTGTGCCATTTCTCTTCCGATTTAGGCCAAAAAGGCTTCAGCGTCTTGTCGGCACTTCTCCGCTTCCTCAATCATCGTTGACATGTCGCCTCTCCTTACTTCTACAGTTCACCTAGGGTAGGGACAGAATATCACGCCTGCCGCAAGGCGCGCAGGATCTCTGATACCGACGGGCGCTTCCCATACATGAGAAGGCCCCATGCGGAAGACCTTGGCTTCGGCCCACAGGGTTCCACCGATGCCCAGGATCAGGCTGATGGCGATCTGGTAGGACAAACGACAAACAAAAGGGATTAGAATTCGCCGCGTGGACCTTGGTAGACTCGGTAGGTGGTCTCGGAGAGAATCACCAGACTTTTTCGCAGTTGCTGCTCGGTCAAAGCTTCGGACCGCAGGAAACGCTGGAGGACGTCGTTCACCGCTTCCACGGTCTGATGGTGCAATCGCAGCACGAGTATCCCTACCTGACCCTCTTCGGCGAAGTAGTAGATTTGCCCGAAGCGGTGTCCTGAGCTTGTCGAAGGATCGAGATCATGGGTGAGGATGACCTGCCCTTCGCGCTTGGCTAAGGCGACAATTTCGCGATCGCTCAGCCGCCGAGGGCCCTCGCGACACAGGCTGCGACATGGATAGCCCAGCGCTTCGAGGTGCGCAGCCGATTCAGGCGAGATGTTCTCGTCGGCCAGGAATGAAAGGGTCACGCGGGTGCCTCCGCCACGGTGAGGGGGTACACTTCCTCATAACGCATGCGCTGTTCCGCATACCATAGGGCAGCCCGGATATCTTCACCAGTCAGGATCGGATAAGCCTGGATGATGCGCTCTTCATCATAACCCGAAGCCAACAAATTGAGAATAAGGTAGATCGGGATACGCGTGCCGGCGATCACGGGCTTACCCATCAAGATGTCCGGGTTAATCTCGATTCTTTGGGATAGGGAAGTTTTCATGGCTCTCGCCTCCTTTACCGATGGCCGCTTGCCGTACATGAAAAACCCCATGCGGAAGACCTTTCCCCCGTCAGCGTTGGCGCCGCTCATCGTAGGACTCTGAGTGGGTGTAACCTGCCGAGTGAGGGGTGCCGCCTGTATGCGCGGGTTAGACAGCGCTTTGCTTCAACAGTGCTTCAATCTCCCGAATCAGTACGGGAAGATTGGGACGGGTAAAACTCATTTCCGGGGCAGGAATACGATGGTGTTTGACATCAGGGGGAACATGCTTGTGATGAGGATGGGTACTCTGCAATGCTGGATCATTCGGATGCGGTTGAGAATCGTACCAGTATAGTTTTCTCTCACCTTGCCAAACTTCATACCCATACCAGTCTATCACAGCCGGCAAACGGTGATACAACACCCGCTCACGAACAACCACTCGCACCCCTTGGTCAAAGTACAATTCGCCAGCTACTCGTGCCAGCGTTGCCCCCAATCTAATAAACGTCACTGTAGAGCGACGTATTGATGGGAATTGCTCAGTGAGCGTGTATAGAAACAACTCGTAGTCTTCTGGTGTACGCAGTGGGTTGTTCATACCGCTACTCGAATCAGGCCAGCCAGACTTGGCGTTTGGGGCTGAAGGCGTTGAACTTCGTTGCGGTATTCAGCTTGGCGGGCAAGCCAAGTCCGATACACACTGGCCCACTCGCCAAAATCTAACACCCAACTGTCATCTTCTGGCTCTTCACCATTCACGTAAGCAGCATAGAAAGTCTCGGAGCGAACACCGTATTTGCGCTCGAAGTCTAGGAGTTCTGTCTCAAGCACGTGAATATCGGTCAAAATCTCACGTAGATTCATCATTCACCTCCGTGCACAGTTCAAGCTAGATTTAGTATACACCAACGAGCCGAAAGATGCAACTACAATGCCCCCGCACATCACGCCTGCCGCAAGGCGCGCAGGATCTCCGATACCGACGGGCGCTTCCCATACATGAGAAGGCCCCATGCGGAAGACCTTGGCCCCGTCAGCGTTGGCGCCGCTCATCGTAGCACTCTGAGCGTTGGCAGGGGTAGTGCGAAGTCCCGTACCTCAGTTGTCCCATCCATCTTGTGGATGATGACCTGATAGCCGCTCTTTACAGGGTCGGCGTAGTACCCTGGAAACCCAGAATGTCTGCCATACCTTGTTCAACGATGGTAAAATCCCGCGTAGACAGCTTCCCCAAGTTGCGCACTACGTCTATCTTGTCCACCGTCGCCAACACACCACGTACTGCCGAGGGCTTGAGCAAGCCAGCGGCATGCCAATCGTTCAGCAGACTATCGCCAGGGCGGAAGGGTGGCGACACGTTGCTGGTGATAGCTGCCACGATCAGTTTAGTCCCCGCCCTGTTGAAAACTTCGGTGCTGAGGACTACCGCTGGACGACGCTTGTACCCCACGGCACCACTGAACGCGATATCCACTAGAATCACATCACCGCGCTTATAGCTGGTCATATATTGCATCTTCCTCGTTATCCCACACTTCGCGCAGCGATGGTAGGGAAGCTCCTAACCAATCGGCCACCAGGGTGGCTTCAGTTTCCTCTTCGCGAGCGGCCAAGTCCAGTAGTGCCCCCCCTAGAATGCGCCACTTTCGACCGATTTTTACGCCTCGGGCTTGTTTAGATCGCAATAGTCGCAACACAGCCTGCGGCGACACGCGGAGCAGTTGCGCTGTCTCCTCGACCGTGTAATATACATTAGGTTGAATAGCTAGTGATTCCATGTTGCTCATCTGTCCTCCGTCGTTAAACTCTTGAATCCAGTCAAGCCCACCTGCCATTTCTGCAACAAAAGCTGACACTCGTCTTCACAGGATCAGTAATGCTTAGCCCGCACGCATATCACGTGCTGCAAGACGCGCAGGATCTCCGATACCGACGGCCGCTTGCTGTACATGAGAAGCCCCATGCGGTTCCCTGATGCATTACACGCCAACATGGGAGAGTTCGAGGCTGGGTTGAATTGACTCAGTGGCCCATTCCGAACGGATTGGCAATTGTACGATTACATCAAGATACCACCACCAGTGTGTCGGTGGGACGCTCTCATCACGCCGCCAACTGGCCAAGTCGGCGATACTCTGGATAGATTCGTAGAACTGCTTGGCTCGTTGTATGAGCAATCTATCTGCATTTAACACACGCATTCGCTCCCCATCTGACAAGTGTGATGCATTTTGGGCAATTTCACTACGGGTCATTAGCATATCTAGATGCTCCATACCGCTTACGTCGGGAAATTGCACATCCACTTCGTAGGCTGCGATTAGCTCTTTATAACTCATTGTCCACCTCCCCTAACGATCCAATCCACTCAAACCCGGGTTTGCTCAAGTATCGCTCTGGACGTTCGACCACAAAGGCGCTTTCCAACACGCCGTCGTAAGCGAACATCACTAACCACTGCTGAGTGTGAACCGTTGCAACTACGGTCACGTAGGGCACGCGGTTATACCAATAGCGGTACACTTGAGCAGACTTATCTTGCAACACGGCTAAGATTATACGCTCGTAGTCTTCAAGGGTGGCTGTTGGTGGCAAATGTCCTCGTCGCTTACGCTTTCGTAGATGACGTACCGCGCTGTTGGGTTTCCAGCGCACCTGTGCTCGCACTGCCTTGATAGCTTCAAGTATCTTGGGATACCCTGACATTGCTTTGGAATTCCTTTGAAGTTGCTTTTATCGCCTGTTCATAACGCTGGCGGCGGTCCTGGCGAATCTCATACCAGCCAGACCATTCCATAT
>CAYUPJ010000100.1:7658-15520 GCA_964446635.1 uncultured Anaerolineae bacterium | reverse complement strand
GCAGCTTTGTCAACTTGAAGTTCGAGGAATTGACCAACAAGTATCCTTTTGAGCTCTCCGGTGGACAGATGCAGCGCTTAATGATTGCCCGTATCTTCCTGCTGAAGCCGAAGATCCTGCTGGCTGATGAGCCAACCTCAATGATCGATGCCTGTTGCCGCGCGACGATCCTGGATATGTTAATGCAATTGCGTAATGAAACCGGGATGACGCTTATTTTCATCACCCATGATATTGGCCTGGCGTATTATGTTTCTGACAGCGTATACATTATGGAGCATGGGAAATTTGTCGAAAGTGGATCTGCCGATGATGTGATTCTGCATCCGAAAGAGGCCTACACCCAACGCCTGATCAGTGATGTTCCAAAGATCCATGAAGAATGGGATCTCTCAACTGTGTAATGCATTCCTCTTGAGTTTGGATTCGAGCCCCCAACATGATTACACAAAACGGCTGATGGAAGATGTCCCCTTGATGCACGGAAGAAGGAGCGTCTTAACCCAGACCGATGTGACCAATGACAAAAAATAGTCTGACTATCACCGCCCCTCTTCCTACCGGGTGGACTCTAACCCAGGCACAGGCGGCATTGATGGTTCGTTCTATCTATGATTCTTATGCACAGAAGGCAACCAATAACAGGCAACATAGGAGTAAACCATGAAAAAAGATATCAAATCCATTATCGCCCAAATGACCCTTGAGGAAAAAGCGGCCCTGTGCACTGGCGCCAGCCCATGGACAACAACCCCGGTGGAGCGGCTGGGTGTGCCAGAAATGATTGTTTCTGATGGGCCGCACGGTGTGCGGCGAGTGCCTGATGTGGATTCGCTGGTGTTGGAAAGCTTGCCAGCTACCTGCTTTCCCACCGCATCTTGCCTCGCTTCGACTTGGGATGCGAATTTGCTCCGTAAACTGGGTGAAGCCCTGGCCGAGGAGTGTATTGCTCTGAATGTAGATGTCCTGCTTGGTCCCGGAGTCAACATGAAACGCTCTCCGCTGGGAGGACGCAACTTCGAATATTTCTCCGAGGACCCTTTCCTGGCAGGGGAAATGGCTGCCAGCCTTATCAATGGCGTTCAGAGCAAGGGCGTGGGCACTTCGCTCAAGCATTTTGCCGCCAACAACCAGGAATATCAACGCTTCAGCATCAGCGCCGAAGTGGACGAGCGCACCCTCCGGGAACTCTACCTGCCCGCCTTCGAAAAGGCAGTGAAACAGGCCAGACCTTGGATGGTCATGTGCGCCTATAACAAGCTGAATGGAGCGTACTGTTCAGAGCACCACTATCTGTTGACCGACATTCTCAAAAACGAGTGGGGCTTCGAGGGCCTGGTGGTTTCTGATTGGGGAGCCGTGCATGACCGCGTGGCATCGCTGAAGGGTGGCCTCGATCTGGAAATGCCCGGCCCGCAGGATCGCCGCGTCAAAGCCGTGGTCGAAGCAGTGCGCTCAGGCAACTTAGACGAAGCTGTGTTGGATGAATCGGTGCGCCGCATCCTGGGCGTTGTGTTCAAAGCCAAAGAAACCCCCAAGAATGGCGAATTTGACGTGGATGCGCATCACGAATTGGCAGAAAAAATCGCTGCGGAGGGCATGGTGCTGCTGAAGAATAACGGCATTCTGCCGCTCAAAGGCCAGCAGCACATTGCTGTGATTGGCCGCTCGGCGGAAACAGCCCACTTCCAGGGTGGCGGCAGTTCGCATATTAACCCCACCAAAGTGGCGGTTCCGTTTGAGGAGCTGCAACTCCAGGCCGGGAATGCGGAATTGACCTACACAGAAGGCTATCCTTCCGATAACAGCTTCCGGCAAGAGATGATCGACCAGGCTGTGAGCCTTGCCCACACTGCGGATGTGGCCCTGCTCTATATCGCCCTACTGTCTTTCAAGGAATCCGAGGGTTACGACCGCCACGACCTCGACCTGACCGAGCAGCAGATTGCGCTGATCAAAGCCGTGGCCCAAGTTCAACCGAATACGGTGGTGATACTGAACAACGGCGCGCCGGTGGCGATGAGTGCCTGGATTGACGACGTGGCGGCTGTGCTCGAAGCGTGGATGATGGGGCAGGCAGGCGGCGCGGCGATTGCCGATGTGCTCTTTGGCAGGGCCAACCCCTGTGGCAAACTGGCCGAAACCTTCCCGCTCAAGCTCGCCGACACACCGGCCCACATCAACTGGCCGGGTGGCGCGGGCGAAGTGCACTACGGCGAGGGTCTGTTTATCGGCTACCGTTATTATGACGCTAAAGAAATGCCGGTGCTGTTTCCCTTTGGCCATGGGTTGAGTTACACCACTTTTGCCTACAGCAACGCCAAAATCTCGGCAGCCACTTTCAAAGACGTGGATGGGCTAACGGTAACAGTGGACGTTACCAACACGGGCAGTGTTGCAGGGAAGGAAATCGTTCAGGTGTATGTCCACGACCAAAAATCCGGCCTGGTGCGGCCCCAAAAGGAGCTAAAGGGCTTCTCCAAAGTGGAGCTCCAACCGGGTGAGACCAAGACCGTTTCCATCAAACTTGATTTTCGCGCCTTTGCCTTCTACCATCCCAAATATAAACAGTGGATTACCGAGGACGGGGAATTCGACATTCTGATTGGCGCTTCTGCGGTGGATATTCGCTGCCGCGAAACAGTGATGCTCCAATCGACCCTTGACCTGCCCTGTATTATCGACAAAGAATCTACTATGAAAGAGTGGATGGCCGACCCGCGCGGCAGAGCAGTGCTGGAGCCGCTCTACGAGCAGATCGAGACCCAGGCGCGCAAAATGTTTGGTGCCGGCGAGCGCTACGGCGACGACGAAGCAGGGATCGGCATGGATGTGATGGACATGATGAATGATATGCCACTGGTGAGTGTGCTCCTGTTCCAGCAAAGCGCACTGACTATGCCCGCCGACGAAATGGTAGATGGCTTGCTGAGGCAGGTTCACGACATGGGCAAGTAGCTTAACCCCATCGAGGCGAATCGCCAGGCTATCTGGCAAGTTTCCGATGCTAAGTAGCCCGGCAGTTGCCCTGATACAATTTCGGGCACGGTTCACGAGCAAGTATTAGCACCTTTACAAATTAGATGTGTAGGTAGCCGCTGAATTAAGATTGGATTTTCCGCTGAACGGCGAGAAATCGTTCAAGATCATCTTTACGGAAATCGCGCCCAACATGATGTCGTACCTCTTGCTGGCTTTCATCCTCCAATTTTGGAGGGCCATTCTTACGGCGGCCACACTGAACCTCATCGGCCTGGGACCTACGAATGTGATCTCTCTGGGACTCATGATGAACAACGCGGTATTATGGAGCGCGCTGATGCTGGGCATGTGGTGGTTCATTCCACCCGGAATTGGCATTACGGCTATTGTGGGAGCCTTAAATGAATGTCGGGCTGGACGAAGTCTTCAACCCCAAGCTCAGGGAGATGTGAAAGATGAGTTTACAAGTAGAAAACCTCACCGTTTATTATCAGGCCCTGAGAGGAGAGGTTCATGCGCCGGAAAGTACCACCTTCACCGTTGAAGATAAGGAAATCATGGGATTGGCGGGCGAATCGGGCTGCGGCAAAACCACGCTCGGCCACAGTCTGATCATCTTGAAACCCCCCATGAAATACATCGGGGGCCGTGTGATGATCGACAACGAAGAATTGCCCATCCAGGACATGGAAGGAATGAACCCCTTCAGATTCAAGAGAATTTCCCTCATCCCGCAGTATGCCATGAATGCCATGAACCCGACACGGAAGATTGGAAAGATGACGGCTGAATTGCTCCGGTCACGAAATGTGGACTTCGAGGCCACCCTGCCGGAGCTGAAGAGGAGACTAGATCTGGTCCAATTGTCGGAGAGTGTGCTGGACATGTACCCCATAGAGATGTCAGGCGGCATGAAGCAGAGAATGGTGATGGTTCTGTCGACTTTGCTGAATCCCTCCCTGCTCATCGCGGATGAGATCACCTCGGCGCTTGACGTGGCAAGCCAGAAAGCAGTCGCAGAGATGCTGGTCGAATTTCGGGACCAGAGCTGCTGTAACAGCACAATCGTTATTACGCACGACCTCTCGATTCTGTATCAAATCGCTGATAGCATCCTGATCATGTATGCCGGGCAATTGTCGGAGAAAGCCTCCACCGATGTCATCATACGCGCTCCCCGGCATCCGTATACGAAGATGCTGATAGCAACGCTGCCAGAAGCTGGGGTGAGGCATGCCGAGAGGCGGCTGACAGGCATTCCAGGAGGCACTCCTTTGCTGCTCGATCCTCCAGTTGGATGCCGGTTCAGGGGACGGTGTCCCGTCGCCTTTGAGAAATGCCTCGAGGAACCACCATTCATTGAAGTCGCCAGGGGCCACTTCGTGGCTTGCTGGAAGGTGTTTGAAGAGAATGCTCAAGCTTGACAATATATCAAAAATCTATAGGGTCGGAACCTTCGGCGGGAAAGAGCTCCACGCCGTAAGCGACATCAGCTTCGATATTGAAGATGGAGAAGTTGTCTCCCTGATCGGTGAGAGCGGCAGCGGGAAAACCACGATAGGGAAGATGATTCTGCACCTGATCTCGATAAGCTCGGGCGCGATTGTCTTCAACGGCGCCGACGTTTCTACCCTCCAAGGCGGGGCACTGAAGGAGTACTATCAGAATGTACAGGGCGTTTTTCAAGACCCGTTTAGTTCCTATAACCCGATCTTCAAAGCCGATCGGATTTTCAGGATCATCAGGGAGGAGTTCTTCCCGGAGATCACGGGGCCGGAATGTAACGACAAGGTAGAGGGGGCGTTGAGGGCTGTCGGCCTGAACCCCGCTGATGTGTTGGATAAATTTCCCCACCAGCTCAGCGGTGGGCAGCTTCAACGTTTTCTCATCGCCCGCGCCCTGTTGCTAGACATTCAGTTCTTGGTGGCAGATGAGATCATCAGTATGCTCGATGCGTCCACACGAATAGACGTTCTCAACTTGCTGGCAGACCTCAAATCCCGTGGCCTATCTATCCTTTTCATAACGCATGATCTCTCACTGGGTTACTACATCAGCGAAAGAGCGGTGATTCTCTATCGAGGATGTGTGGTGGAGATGGGTACAACAGAGAGAATCTACGACAATCCACTGCATCCATACACAAAGATGCTCATGGCCTCCGTTCCACGCCTGGATAAGAAATGGGAAGAGGTAGAGGTCGAGCTAAGGGCAATACAGGCAGAGCTCAGCAGGGGTTGTGTCTACTACGAAAGGTGCCCAGCCGCATACAAAAGTGAAGGTTGTGAGAGACAGAGGCCCACGCTGGTAGAGGCGGAGAGCGATCATTTCGTGGCGTGTGGCCGCTATGCGGAGGGGGAGTAAGGAATGTCAAAGGCGGAGATCATTGGTCCCGAACTGTCCAACATTCCTTGGGAAGAACGCCCTCCTGAGTGCAACGAAGTGGTCTGGCGCTACTCCAAGAATCCCATCATCCCGCGGGATCTGATCCCCTCGTCTAACAGCATCTTCAACTCGGCCGTGGTACCGTATCAGGGTGAGTTCCGCGGAGTCTTTCGCTGCGACGACAAACGCCGAGTCATGCAGCTTCATGCCGGGCGCAGCAAGGACGCGCTGGATTGGGAGATCGCCAACGAACGCATCCAATTTCAGCCCGCCGAAGGCGTAGAACCGATGGAGTGGGGCTACGGTTACGACCCGCGCGTCTGCTGGATCGAGGATCGCTACTACGTCACCTGGTGCAACAGCTTCGCGGGTTGGCCGACCATCGGGGTAGCTTACACCTGCGATTTCGAGACTTTCTATCAGATGGAGAACGCCTTCCTGCCCTTCAACCGAAACGGCGTCCTGTTCCCGCGCCGAATCAATGGGAATTTCGCCCTGCTCAGCCGCCCCAGCGATCGGGGACACACCCCGTTTGGAGAAATCTACTACTCCGAAAGCCCCGATATGACCTATTGGGGCAAGCACCGCCTGGTCATGCGACCCGCCGGCGGCTGGCAGAGCACCAAGATTGGCGCCGGCCCCATCCCCATTGAAACGACCGAGGGCTGGCTGATGTTCTACCATGGGGTGCTGACCTCCTGTAATGGCTTCGTCTACTCGATGGGCGCCGCGCTGCTCGATATCCACCAGCCCTGGAAGGTGCTCTACCGCACCGAGCCGTATCTGCTGCATCCCAAGGAAATCTATGAGCAGGTTGGCGACGTGCCCAACGTGGCCTTCCCCTGCGCCGCCCTGACCGATGCCGCCACCGGTCGGATGGCCATCTACTATGGCGGGGCTGACACGGTGACATGTCTGGCTTATGCGAAAGCCGACGAGCTAATTGATTTCATCAAAGGGAATTCTCTCTGAAGGCTCAAGGCGAAGGTCTGGCGCCTCGAGGCCGGGCACCCTTCGACAGGGCTCAGGCCTGCACTGAGCGTAGCCGAAGTGGCAGGCCTGGCGGAGGGCAGTAGTCCTGGGCACGCTAATGATGGAGAGTGTGGTATCTTGCACACTCGCTTTTTCGCAGCAGTGTGGCCGTCTCTGAGCCACAGCGGAGGCGCGAAGTGGGTGGACTGAAGATCTGTGTCATCGGTGGAGGCAGCACCTATACCCCAGAGCTCATCGAAGGTTTCATCGAGAGAGAAGATGAATTGCCCGTGGCGACCATTGCTCTGATGGACATTGATGAGGACAGATTGCGCGTGGTGGGCGGACTGGCGGGGCGCATGCTGCGGGCAGCCGAGGCCGACATCGCACTGAGGCTTACGACTCAGCGGAAAGAAGCGCTCGAAGGGGCCGATTACGTCATTACCCAGATTCGAGTAGGGGGACTGGCCTGCCGGATCCAGGATGAGAAGATACCCCTTCAATTTGGGGTGGTGGGCCAGGAGACCACAGGCCCAGGCGGCTTTGCCAAGGCCCTGCGCACCATTCCTGTCCTCCTGGACATTGCCCACGACATGGCCGAGGTGGCGCCAGAGGCCCACCTCATCAATTTCACCAATCCCTCGGGCATCATTACCGAGGCCCTGCTCAAATACACCGCTATCCCGACCATTGGCCTGTGCAACTCGCCCTTTGGCTTCCAGCGAGGCATCGCCCAGCAGTTGGGCGTTGCTCCTGAGCGTATCCAGTTGGACTACGTTGGGCTGAACCATCTGAGCTGGATTCGCGGCGTGAGGTTGGACGGCGAGGAAGTCTTCGACCAGGTGCTGGAAGGCGCCATGGCCCTGGCCAGAGCGGGCGAATCCCACTTTTCCCCAGAGCTCCTCGAGACGCTGGGGATGCTCCCCAGTTACTACCTGACCTATTACTATAACCACGATCAGGTGGTGGCCGAGCAGCGCCGAACGGAGAAAACCCGGGGAGAGGTCGTCCAGGACATCGAAGCCAGCCTGCTGGAGCTGTACGCTGACCCCAACCTCAGGCACAAACCCAAGCTGCTGGAGAAGCGGGGCGGGGCCCACTATTCCACCGTAGCCGTGGCCGTCATCAGCGCTATCCATCACGACAAGGGTGAAGTACACATCGTCAACACGCGCCATAACGGCGCCCTGCCCGATCTCCCTCCGCACTGTGTGGCGGAGCTGCCCTCGGTGATCAATGGAAGCGGCGCTCGTGCGATCCCTGTGGCCGCCATGCCTCCGACGATACGAGGGCTGGCCCAGGCCGTCAAGGCCTACGAGGAACTGACAGTCCTGGCCGGAGTGGAGGGGGACGAGCAAGCGGCTTTGCAAGCTCTTCTGGCTCATCCACTGGTGCCTTCCTTTGCCGTGGCCCAGGGGCTCTGGGCGGCCATCAAGGAGGCCAACCGGGCTTACCTATCACAGTTCGACTTGGGTTGAGTAGCCGAAGGCGTATCGAAACCAAGGCGTACCGAAACCGGGGAG
>CAYUPJ010000100.1:0-7558 GCA_964446635.1 uncultured Anaerolineae bacterium | reverse complement strand
CTTGGGTTGAGTAGCCGAAGGCGTATCGAAACCAAGGCGTACCGAAACCGGGGAGGACATGAGTCTCGTTCTGGGCGTAGACGCTGGCGCAACCAAGACCTTCGCTCTGGTCGCCGACGAAGGCGGCCACATCCTGGGGTTTGGCCAGGGTGGGCCGGGCAACCACCAGGTGGCCGGGCTGGAGCCGGCCCTGGCGGAGATCAGACGATCCTGCGAGGAGGCTCTGGCTCAGGCAGGCGCGTCTCCTCCCGTGGACTTCGGTTTCTTCGGCCTGGCCGGGGCCGACCTGCCCGTGGATTTTGCGCTCCTGACCCCGGCTGTCGAGGGAATGGGCCTCGCCCGGCGGGTGCGCATCAAGAACGATACCATGGTCGCCCTGCGAGCCGGCCTCAAGCGCAGTTGGGGGGTGGCCGTCATCTGTGGCACCGGCTTCAATGCCGGCGGCATCGGACCCGATGGACAGGAGATCCAACTGCCGGGCCTGGGGGCGCTGTCGGGCGATTGGGGCGGGGGCGGCGACATCGCCCAGGAGGTAATCCGCCTCATCTGTCGGGCCTGGGACGGGCGGGGCCAGCCCACCGTGCTGATGGAGATGGCCCTCACTGCCCTGGGGCTCCCCTCGGTGGAGGAGCTGATCGCCCAGCTCTATCAGAGCCAGTTCAACTACTATCCCGGCCAGTTTGACCAACGCCGCCTCCTCGCCCTGGTGCCTCTCGTCTTCGAGGCCGCCTATGAAGGGGACCAGGTAGCCCAGGATCTCCTGGTGCGGGTAGGGACCGAGGTAGGAACTACGGCCAACGCGATCATCAAGCGACTGGGGTTGGAAACCACCGACGTGGAGGTGGTGCTTGGGGGGAGCGTGTTCAAGGGCAAGGGGCCGCTGTTGGTAGACACGGTGACCCAGGTGGTGCACAGGATAGCTCCCCAGGCCACCATCGTACTCCCGGAGTTTGAGCCGGTTGTAGGGGCGGTTTTTCTGGCCTTGGAGAGTCTGGGGCTTGGGTTGAGTAGCCGAAGGCGTAACGAAACCGTGGAGGTCAAAGACGCTGTCTACGCCAACGTGCGGGCCAGCCTGCCGGACGAGCTGAGGCCGGAGCGACTAGTGCGGAGAAGTTCGCGACCATGGTGAACATCGCTCTGCCCACTGGCGAGTACACGCTGTCGGTGACACTTCGGGATGCAGAAGGCCACAAGTCTTCTGCCATTGCGCCTTGAAGACCAGTGGCAAGTTAGGCGGCTATGTCGCCAATTGCGAGGTGACTGAAATGGGTGTGTCAAAGAAAAATGCCAGAGTAATATCATCACTACTGCTGGCGGTGTGTCTGATGGTGATCACCACTCGTAGTTTCGATGTCTCTGTCACTCAAGGCTCTATTGAAGTGTCGCCATCTCTTACATTTACCCCAAAGCCCTGTTCACTTCTTACTGCTGACAGGTGTTCACCTGTATTGTTCAGCGATGAGTTCAATGGAAATGAGCTTGACCGAGACAAATGGGATGTTTTCAGAGGCAACCCTGTAGTCGGAGAGGGATGGTTGACACTCTCTGAAGCAGACATTCAAAGCAAGCCTGTGTTCCGCAGTGGCATTTTGCAAGGTGTGATTCAATCTTCTGACTGGAAGCCTCTGAGTCAATTTACCGATTCGAGCTTTGGTTTCGAGATATGGACAGGTAGTAATGGACAGTGCCACTATGGTATACTTTTCAAAGCCAGTGGGCATCTGGCTGTTCTACGTTCTCAGCCTGATATAAATGGTAACTGTTCTGGCGACCCACTGTACCAAGTTTATCCACCAGTCTCGAATTGGAATACGATTCGAGCAGGCAACACAGTGTCTTTCACACTCAGTTGGTGTTCGGATAACGTGACACTACAAGTAAGCGGCAATGGTCAAGAAGGACAGGCTTCTTATGCAGGTCAAGCTGTCAATGTTCCGTTCAAGATTCGTCTGAATGCTCAACCCACTGAAACCTACAAGATTGACTACGTTCGCTTATGTGCTTGCTATGCTGTTTACTTGCCGATAGTTAGCTGCCATTGGGCCGAGGAGAAAAAGGATGAGCCAAGTCGTAAGACAGGGTATAAGGATTGTGGAGGTGATTGTCCTAGCAGTGGCTCTTCTGTTCACTCTTCTTCTCATACTTCACTCAAAATCACCTTCGCAAGCAGCGCGTTTAGAACCCATCGCCAACAACTCTGGCTTTAGCCAGGATATTATCCCGGAAAGCGGTGCTTATCATGGTGCTGTCGTCAGAGGACTGCCAGCACAGCCTGATCAGCCTGCTCCCCTGGTTGACATGTTCGAAATCATAGCAGGCAAGAGGCTGTCAGTCATTAAGGTCTATCAGCACTTCTTTAACGGACACTTCTACGAGAACTACGCTGATTTCATTCACAGACGCGGTGCGATAGAGTTTTTGAGCTTCGACCCGACAATACCCGAAACCGTTGATCTCGACTGCTGCAAGGTTCTCAGTGGCACCCATGATAGCATAATCATTACCTTCGCCCAGGAGATCAAGAGCTGGGGAAAGCCACTCATGCTCAGTTTTGCGGGCGAGATGAACGGAGATTGGGCGGGATGGTCAGGAGCCAAAAACTTCGGCCTCAACTGCACGCAGACCTATACTCAAACTACAGACTTGTACGAATCCTATGGGTGTACCGATCCCGGTCTGATTGAGTGCGCTGATGGCCCCGAGAGATACCGAGATATGTATCGCCATGTCCATGACATCTTTGTGAGAGTGGGAGTTACCAACGTGACCTGGGTCTGGGTGGTGAATCACGAGTCCTTCCCTAATGAATCCAACCACCCCTGGAATCATCCTGATCACTACTATCCCGGCGATGAGTACGTGGACATCATCAGCGTGGATGGATTCAACTGGGGCAACGATGGGGCCGGAGGGTGCCCTGTAGATGTAGAATGGAAAACATTCGACGAGATATTCGGCGCGACGTTAGCATCCCTGAGCAGCACCCACCCAACGAAACCCTTCATAGTCGGTGAATTCGCTTCGTCTGAAGGGACAGAGCCGTGGAGTAAAGCCAACTGGATCACCGATGCATACGGCAGTATCAAGGCGGACTGGCCCCAAATCAAAGCGGTAGTCTGGTTCAACGTGCTAGGAGATTGCAGCTTTCAAGTTGAATCGTCGTTAGAGAGCATGTGGGCATACAGACAGGCTATTACGGATCCATACTTCATCGGCAGTCGCGTATGTAGCAGTACCTATCTTCCAGTGGTTTTCAAACACCATCAACGGTAAGGTCTATGACGGCGCAACAACAACTAACACGTGCTTTACGCCTGACGGCCAAATCCCCGCCTTCTTTGACAGCGAAGGGATTCGGCTTCGCAGCAAAGAGGGGTAGTCGGTAACGCAGGAGCGGAGTGTGACATGCGTAAGTGGCTGTGGATTGTCGGTTCGTGTCTTATCAGTCTGGCTTGCCTGGCACTGTGGATGGTACTATTGAGTCATACAGGAGTCCAGGCTAGCGAGCCTACTGTCACACCTGTCCCTGACCATCGTTTGTATCTTCCAATCGTCACGAGAAATTACTCCTTCCAGCATCGTGAAGGCGATTGGGTGATCACCGGCACTGAGATTGTGCAGAACGCTGATGTGCTGCTGGACGGCAACTTGACCGTGCAGAGTGGGGGCAGCCTGACCCTGCGCAACACGCGATTGACCTTAAACGGGACATACAACGGCCAATACGGCATCCGGGTACAGGCTGGGGGGGCCATCACTATTGAGGGCGGCAATGTCATTACGGCGACGAAGGACACGGGCCGTTTCACCTTCGTGGTGGAGCCAAACGCCGGTTTTGTAATGCGAGATAGCGAACTCCATGGTTGTGGCTGGGGCACCCCTTATGGAGCAGGGACCGGAGAGAACACAGGCGGCCTGGCCATCTACACCGACAACACCCTCTTGGAAGGCAACCTGTTCTCCAACAATTTTATCGGAGTAACGTTGTGGAATGGCGCTGGTGCTCGGCTCAGTGGCAACCGGTTCCTCACCAACACTTGGAGCGGGATCTCCGCGTTCAATACCACGGACGCGTATATCTCGGATAACGTCTTCGCTGATAGCTTCAACGGCGTATATTTGGCCGACAGCCATCAGAATGCCATCACTGGCAATTCATTTTCACGCCACTTTGAGGGAGCCATTTTCTCGTTCCATGGTTGGAATAACGACATCACCGGCAACGTTATAGTGAATTCGGGCTGGGTCGGCGTGGAACTGGACAAAGTATCTGGCAATAACCGCATCGTGAACAACACCTTCGTCGGCGGCGCGAACGGGGTCAATGTGCATCATTCGCTCAACAACACCATCCAGGGTAACACCATCACCGGGGCCGACCATGCCATCGCTATGGGCTACGCCAACGACAACCTCATCGCCGACAACGTGTTCTCAGACATCGGCCCCGGTTTCTCCTATGGGGCACTGTTGGTCTATCATTCGTCAGACAACCAGATCCTCAACAATCACATTGAGATGATCGGAGAAAGCAGTGGGGTAGTTCTATTTGGGTCATCCATGAGTAACATGCTGCAGAGCAACGTGATTACTTCCACCTTCCGGGGGCTCTCACTGCACTTCGCAGCCAACAGCAATACCATCATCTCGAACACTATTCAGGCAGAGCGAGAACAGGCAATTGTGGTGGACAATTCTTCGGACAACTTGATTCACCACAATAACTTCCTGAGCAGCGGACAGGTACCTTACGACGATGGTCGCAACCAGTGGGATGATGGGAATACCGGGAACTACTGGCATGATTATGCTGGGACTGGGGCGTACCTCATCTCACCAAATGGCGTGGATCGCTATCCCCTGAGCAGCCCGACCCCAGTGGTCTCGGTACCGGTGTCTGAGTTGCTGCCCATTTCCACTGTGCCACCACCTGGGCATCCGACTTGGGTTGTTACCGAGCCAACAATCATCGCTAACCAGGCTATTACGGTGGAGGATACACTCTCCATCGAAGCAGGTGGCAGCCTGACATTGACCCAGGCAACCCTATGGATAGATGGAGGCGGAGATCACGGGGGCATCTTTGTGCAGCCGGGAGGCGCGCTCTATGTGTACAGCAGTACCATCGCCGCCACTGAGGCAGGCGGTGGGTATCTCTTTCAAGCCCTGCCGGGTTCCACGCTCATCTTGAAGGAGAGCGAGGTGCGGGGAACTGGTTTCTCCTGGGGGACCGATTGGGGTGGATTGTACATTACAACAGATGGCGCAATCATCGAAGACAGCCTGATCACCGACACCTTCCGAGGGCCGATATTCCGTTCCCCAAATCAAGGCAATCATCGGGTAGCTGGCAACACGATCGCTAACTGCTATCAGGGAATGAGTATAGACAACCAGAGCAATAGCCTGATTAGCGACAATCAAATAATAGACTGCGTCGGCTGGGGGATAAATGTGAGTGGCTTTGGCATTACCCTGACCGGCAATACCATTGCCAACCTCTGGTTCCATTCTGCTATAGGGATAGATGGGATGAATCATACTGTGTTGAGCAACACGATCACTAACGTGAAGAGTGTGGCGTGGAGCTGGGGTATCAATGGGGACGGTGAGGGCCATCAGATTGGGAATAACGTTATCTCGGGCGTCGGAGGGACAGGTATTGTCCTGCTCGGACGAGGCCATATGGTGTTCAGCGACACAGTGACAAACTCCACCTATGGTATCAGCCTTTGGCAGGCGCACGACACCACCCTCATTGGCAACCGTATCTCTGGTATTGCCGACTGGGCAATAGGTTTAGGTGAGTCATCGAACAACCGTATCTCCAACAATACTCTCTCCAATTCCTGGGGTGGGATCAACCTGTACCGGTCTTCTCAGAATAGTATTGCTGGCAACCGCATTTCTCAACCTTCTGAATGGGGCTTGGTGTTTGATAGCGAATCATACATCAACACGGTTACCGGAAATACAATTGCCTATGCTCCTACCGGGGTCTTTCTTAAGGAATCCACTGGAGGCAACCTATTTCACCACAACAACTTTGTTAACAATGCTGTCCAGGCTTGGGACTTTGGCAACAACCAGTGGGACTCTGAGGGCCGGGGCAACTACTGGAGCGAGTACGCTGGAGAAGATGCTGACGGCGACGGTATCGGCGATACACCCTATGTTATCCCGCCCAACGGGGTGGATCGCTATCCGTTGATGGCTCCTTATGAAGGTACACCCGGTACACCCTGCGGCAACACAGGGGTGATTTCGAACGTCACCATCACCGACGTCACTTCGACGACCGCCGCCATCGCGTGGCTTCAGCGCTTGCCGAAGGAGGGCGTCGTCAAGGAGGACACCATTTCCCCATTGAAGGAGAGCTGTGAGGGAGTATGGGTAGCTTGGATAACAAAATCGCAAAGGTGATAGATTCCCAGGCCAGATATCGCCGTCACATGGCCGATGGGATCATGGCTTTCTGGATAAAGCATGGCCCGGATCCCAGGCATGGCGGCTTCTACGGCGGCCTTGACCGGAAGGGCAACCCGTCCCCCTCCCTTCCGAAAGGTCTTGTACAGCACGCCAGGTTCCTCTGGTCCTTCTCCGCCGCTTATAGACTTGACCCGCAACCAGTGTATCACGATATGGCAGACCGCTCGTTCAGTTTTCTTCAGGAGCACTTTTATGACCCGGCAAGACTCGGCTGGTATTACCTGGTGTCAGCGGAGGGCCTGCCCCTCAACAAACAGAAGCATCTCTACGGGCAGAGCTTCGCTATCTACGGGCTGAGCGAGTATTTCCTGGCCTTTGGAAACGAGGAGGCCCTGAGGCTTGCCCTTGAGACATTTGGCGTGATAGACAAGTTCGGTCACGATAGCCAATGGAGGGGCTATAAGGAATCCTTTTCCGAGGAGTGGAACCCCATTCCCCAGCATCCAGACTACGGGGTGAGTGGTGACAGAAAGACCATGAACACTCATATCCACCTTCTGGAATCTTTCACCAATCTATACCGGGCTTCTAAGGATGCGACGGTAAAGAACCGCCTTGAGGAGCTGATAGATCTATGTGCGAATACCATCACCGACACCAAGAGGGGATGTGCCTTCCAGTTTTTTGAGCCTGACTGGACGCCTCTCCCCTCCCCTGTATCCTATGGACACGACATAGAACTTTCCTGGCTCCTGACCGAAGCTGGCGATGTTTGCGAGATCAGCAACGTGAGTTCTATCCACGAGCGCTCCCTGTTGCTTGCCAGGGGAGTGGCAAGGAACGGCCTCGACCAGGAGAATGGGGGAGTCTTTTACGATGGTGACGAGAGGGGTAGGGCCACCGGAAAACAAAAAGTGTGGTGGGTCCAGGCTGAGGCTCTGGTGGGCTTTCTCAACGCCTATGCCTTAAGTGGCGACGAAAGCTTCATAGACGCATTTCTCAACGTCGAAGAATGGGTTTTTGCCCGGCAGTTCGATAGGGAATACGGTGAGTGGCACCAGGAGATCACCCCTGAGGGCGAATGTAGGGGCGAAAAGGGCAGCATCTGGAAGACCCCTTATCACACTGC
>CAYUPJ010000099.1:0-15769 GCA_964446635.1 uncultured Anaerolineae bacterium | reverse complement strand
TCCTCCAGGGAATCAATGGCCACGCCGACTTTTCCGACCTCTCCCTCGGCCAGGGAATGGTCTGAGTCGTAGCCGATCTGGGTGGGCAGGTCAAAGGCCACTGAGAGGCCGGTCTGACCCTGGGAGAGGAGATACTTATAGCGGCGGTTGGACTCCTCCGCGGTGGCATAGCCCGCATACTGGCGCATCGTCCAGAGACGGCCGCGGTACATGGTGGGATACACGCCGCGAGTGAAGGGGTATTGGCCTGGGAAACTCAAATCCTCGAGGTAGTCTGTTTCCACTTCCTCCGGCGTATAGACCCGCTTAACCTCGATGCCTGAGTACGTTTCAAAGCGATCCCGGCGCTCAGGATAGCACTGAAGAACGGGATCGAGTACCTCGCGCTCCCAGGTTTCCTGGCCGAAAAAC
Organism: uncultured Anaerolineae bacterium; assembly: GCA_964446635.1. Taxonomy (GTDB): domain Bacteria; phylum Chloroflexota; class Anaerolineae; order VGOG01; family VGOG01; genus CAYUPJ01. Next base: position 15,358 of record CAYUPJ010000099.1, on the reverse strand, counting down.
TCTGGACTCATTTTCCTCCTTCTGGCTCCGATTCTTTCCCTGGGCGGGGCACAGCAAATATTACTCTACATCGGAAAGCTTGTCAAGTTCTATTGGGGGAGAAACTCGGAGGAGCAGTTTTTTGCCTTTAAGCCCACTTTGTGATAAACTTGGGGTAATTCTTTTGATGAGAAGGAGGTTTAGAAAATGACGAGGAACAGAGTTCTAGTGGTAATGGTAGTAATTGCCCTGGGCCTTCTCTGGGCCTGGTCGGCAATGGTGACGGCTTCGATTGGGGAATTAGAGTTCGTGGGCTTTCCCAACCAAATCGTCGTCACAGGCGAGGAAGTTCAACTCGAGGGATGGCTGAAATTCAATCAAGAAGAACACGACTATTCCACGAATATTCGCTTGTGGGTGAGTGGACATGAGGGGCGGATTGAGCCAAAATTCATAGCGGGCCCAATTTACGACGGGGATATGGTGCCCATCACCGTCTACCTCGAGGGAGTCGCCGGGGTTGCGACCATGCACGCCGACGACCCTCGGTGTCCATCCGGGAGCTGGATCATCCAGCTCACAGGGGCAACCCCGACCAACACGCCAACAAGTACCCCTACCGGTACTCCCACACCGACGAGCACGCCCACTTCCACCCCAACCCCGACGCATACGCCCACGACCACCCTGACACCCACCCCGACGCATACACCCACTCCCACCTCGACGCCGACCCACACACCCACGTCTACGCCGATCCCTAAACTGGGCGTGCCCTTCCAGTTGCCTATCATCCGAGTCGGAGAAGGCTGGGAGACGTTGATCCAGGTGCAGAACGTAGGCTTTCTGCCCACTGGGGCCATCATGTTCCTGTGGGGAGATTATTCCGGCTTGTGTCCCGTTAACGACCCCGGCCCCATAGCCCGCCTCTGTTCTGACCCGATCTCTCCCGGCAGTGCCTGGACGGTGAGGGGAGATGCCCTGGCTGGAGCGAGGGGGGCCATCGTCTATCCGGTCTCGCCGGACCAATTGAATGCGAAATGCGAGCAGGCCCAAAGCGCTGTAGGCGATTCCTCGGCCTGGTTTACTTGGATAGGACAGTGGGAGGCCGAAGCCCGAGGGGGGACCTTGGCGGTGACGGTCTATCGGGTGGGACCGAACGGTAGTGGCAAAATCGTCTCCAGCGCCTATACTGGCATCTCGGAGGATTTAGAAGCAAGTCCTCCATTCGACTACTTCGTTCCTCTGAACAAAAGGGCGCATAACGGCTTTGACACAGAGCTCAGTATCCAGAACTCCGGCCAGCTTTGTGCATCCACCTGGATCTACTATCAGGGACAGGGGGTCTGCGAGCCTGAACATGCTCAACACATCGAGCAAGTGGCGCCAGGCGAGACCTATCTCACGGCCGCGCCCAACGCGCTAGGCGATAGCTGGCAGGGGTCAGCCTCGATTCGTGCCAGTGTACCCCTGGGCATCGTCGTGGACGAGTGGGGCCAAGGTATGCTATTCACCTATCAGGTGCCGTTGTTGGAAGAGGTCAGCGGCTCCTTAGTCAGCTATGCGCCATTGGTTTATGTCGGCCAGGGCTGGGGTGCGGTGATCCAGGTACAGAACCTGGGTCAGACGGGGCAGCCTACCTTCGTTACCGTGAATTTCCTCGACGATGACGGTGAATCTATCCTCTCCCTCAGCGACTGGATCTGCGCTGGTGGTTCCCAGGCTTTCTCTGTACCAATCTTCGATGCCGTGCCTGGCCGGTTGATAGGCGCAGCGGTGATCGAATCGCAAGGCCATATCCTGCCGCCAACACCAGACGAGGTTCCCGGCTCGCCGGTCTATGCCATGGTAAGGCTGCTCAGCTCTAACATGGGGCAAGGGGTGAGCTACAATGCCATACCGCAGGATCAAGTGGAGGGAACAGAGGCCATCGCCCTGCCCCGCCTGGCGAAGAACGATCAGGGCTGGAGCTCAGAGATCGCCATTCGCAACAACTCGGCCCAGAATAGGCTACACGTCGCGCTGGACATCTATGGCGGGGATGACCTGTTAACTACCGTGCCCCTAGCGATCGAACCCAACCACGTGAACTACGTCGGGCTGGACGACCTGGGCAGCGTGCCCGGTGGGTTCGTTGGGTCGGGTGTGATGTGGATCACAGATGTAGAGGGGGATGGGCCGCTCATGCCTTCTGTGGTAGTAGTGGAGAGAGCCAGCGGCGGTGGCGACCTGGTCAGAGGCGAAGAGGGGATCCCACTGACTGGTGGCTATCCCCGCAGTGATGGCTACGAACTGACTCCCACACCAACTGCCACACCGACGGTCACGCCGACGACAACCAGCACTCCGACGCCTACCCCAACAGCCACGCCGACTCCGACCATTACGGTGATGCACACACCTACCCAGACCCACACACCCACCCAGACGCCGTCCTGGACACCAACATCCACGCCGACCCACACGCCACCACCGACCCTGAGTCGGATATACCTGCCAGTCATCACCAAAAGATGACCGCAGTTACTTTGCGAACCACTTGGGGATGGATGAGCAATGCTAGCTAAAGTCACCAGTTGCGCCGTAGTTGGGCTGGACGGAGCCATCGTTGAAGTAGAAGTAGACACCTCGCGTGGTCTGCCCAGCTTAACCATCGTCGGCCTGCCCGACGCGGCTGTCCAGGAATCGCGAGAGCGGGTGAGGGCGGCCATAAGGAACTCCGGGTTGATCTATCCCGAAAAGCGCCTTACCGTCAACCTGGCTCCGGCCGACTTGCGCAAAGAGGGCCCGGCCTACGACTTGCCCATCGCCGTGGGCATCCTCCTGGCTTCGGAGCAGATTTGGCCCAACCGGGTCGAGAATGCCCTCTTTGTCGGTGAACTCTCCCTCGATGGTAGCGTTCGCCACACCACCGGCATCCTTCCCATGGCGGCCTTGGCCAAGGAGCGAGGCATTCAAATCGTCTTCGTGCCGGCGGAAGATGCGCCAGAGGCCGCTCTGATCGGCGGACTGGAAGTTATTCCTGTAACGGACCTATCGTCCCTGGTCACCCACCTCCAGGGTCTGCGCTCCATTGAGCCGTATAACTACGACTTGGACCTCAGCGCCGACGAGCTCCCATCCTACGCTGTGGATTTCTCTCACGTTAAAGGTCAAGAGCACGTCAAGCGGGCCCTGGAGGTGGCGGCGGCTGGAGGTCACAACGTGCTGCTGACCGGACCGCCCGGCGCTGGCAAGACCCTGTTGGCGCGCTCTATGCCTTCCATTCTGCCCCGGATGGCGACGGAAGAATGTCTCGAGGTGACCAAGATCTACTCCGTGGCCGGGTTGCTGCCGCCGGAGACCCCGCTGATCCGGCATCGGCCCTTCCGTGCTCCTCATCATACCATCAGCCACGCTGGCCTGGTGGGGGGAGGACAATGGCCTCGTCCCGGAGAAATTAGCCTCTCACACTGTGGTGTCCTCTTCTTGGATGAACTACCCGAGTTCGGCATGCGGACCCTCGAGGTTTTGCGCCAACCCCTGGAAGACAAGATTGTGACCATCAGCAGGGCGCAGGGGACCCTCACTTTTCCCGCCAACTTCATGCTCATCGCGGCCATGAACCCCTGCCCCTGCGGCTACTTCAATGATCCCGTCAAGGAATGCACCTGCTCCCTCTCTATGGTCAGCCGCTACCAGAAGCGCATCTCTGGACCGCTGTTGGACCGCATTGACATCCACATTGAGGTGCCCAGGGTGGAGTACGATAAGCTGACCGACGACCGGCTGGGGGAGAAATCTGAGGACATCAGGGCCAGGGTAGAGAAAGCGCGGGAAATGCAACGGCGGCGCTTTGCCAGCATTGGGGGGCACGGCGTCCCGGCCCTACGCTGCAACGCTGACATGGGGCCGGCTGAGGTCAGGGAGTACTGTGGGGTTGACGAGGCGGGGCGCAGCCTGCTGAAGGCGGCCATGCAGCAGCTTTCGATGAGCGCCAGGGCTTTTCACCGCGTTCTGAAGCTGGCTCGCACCATCGCCGATCTGGCGGGCTCGCCCGATATCCAGACTCACCACCTGGCCGAGGCGATTCAATATCGGCCGCGGAGACGTGATTAATGGAAAACGAAACCTCTTCAACAATTGGGCAAGAGGCAGCAATTGCCGTCGGGTTTAGAAGCACGCAGGTGAAGGCGGTTGCCTCCAGGCTGATCATCGCTCTGTGCTTCGTCTTGTCACTGGCAATGATAGGGTTAGCCGGATGTGATCTCCTGCCCAAGTCGTTCGTCTCCTCTCCAAGGGAAACACCGACATCCACCACCCTGCCTGGAGAGGTGACGCCCTCAGTAGTATCTCCCACCCCTTCACGCCCCCCAGCGACCTCCTCAGTCATTACGTTGACCCTCTGGACAACGGAAGATTTCTCCCCGAACGAGGCGGAGGACAGCGGGCAAGTCCTGGCTCAGCAATGGGAAGCTTTCCAAGCTGCTCATCCGAACGTGAGTATCGAGTATGTCCTTAAGGAACCGTATGGCAAGGGAGGCATCCTCGATTTCCTTCATACTGCTAGCAAGGCCGCTCCGACGGTATTGCCAGACCTGGTGATCCTTGACACTTTTGAGCTAGATGAAGCAGCAGCAGCTGGGCTGATCCAACCCCTGGATGACCTTGTATCAAGCGAGTTGCAACAGGACCTTTTCCCCTTCGCCCTGCACCGTTTTGACGGCCGGTTAATGGGCATCCAGTTCGAGGCGGACGTCGAACACCTCATCTACAACACCAACAAGATAGAGAGCCCGCCGATAACCTGGAGTGAGGTGCTTTCCGACAGTGTCATCTACATCTTCCCAGCCGGTGGAAAGAGCGGCTTGGTCAACGACGCCTTTCTGATCCAGTACTTGGCTGTAGGTGGAGGGCTTCTCGATGAAGGTGGCAAGCCGGTGCTCAACAAAGATGCTTTGGTCGAGGTGTTCCAATTCTACCAAGACGGCCTGGAGGCAGGGGCCATTCCGCCCTCCGTGCTGGAGTTTGAGGACCTGGACGATTGCTGGGTTATATACGTGTCGGCCCAGGCAGCGATGTCCAATGTTAGCTCCGCCAGATACCTGGCGGACAGGGGACTGCTCAAAAACACCTCTTTTGCTGCCATCCCCACTCGTGACGGCAATATTACCACCCTGAATAAAGGGTGGGCTTGGGCTATGGTGACCGAAGACTCGGCCCGACAGGCGGCCGCCGCCCAGTTCATCGAATGGCTGCTGGAGCCGGAGAACAACGCCGACTGGAATCTGGCGGCCGGGCATTTGCCTACCCGCCAGACAGCTTTCGAGCATCTGAGCTCGGCGGACCCGTACTTCCCTTTCGTGCGACAGCAATTGGAAAACGTGTACCCTCGACCTACGGCCTCCGTCTACGAGAAAACAGGCCGGGCTCTACAAAAGGCCGTCCAGGATGTCCTGACAGGCGAGGCTTCCCCCCAAGAGGCAGCCGACGCAGCCATCACCGCGGTCGGAAAATGAAGAAAAGCCTAAACATTGACACCTTTTGATTCTTTGATGCACAAGGAGATACACCATGACCATCAAATTCGGCACCGACGGCTGGCGAGCCGTCATTTCAGATACCTTCACCTTTGCCAACCTGCGGCTGGTGGCCCAGGCCATCGCTGACTACGTGCTGGAGGAAGCTGACGATCAGCCCCAGGTCGTCATCGGTTTCGACACGCGCTTCCTCTCCGACCGCTACGCCACCGAGGTAGCCCGCGTCCTGGCTAGCAACGGCATCGTCGCCCACCTCACCCGTGCCGACGCTCCGACCCCGGCCATTTCCTACGCCGTCGTTCACAAGAAGGCCACTGCTGGGGTGATGATCACCGCCAGCCACAACGCGCCACGCTACAACGGCCTCAAACTCAAGGCCGCCTTCGGCGGGACAGCGCTGCCAGAGCAAGCTGATCGCGTCGAGGCCCACCTGGAGCGCAACCAAGAGGCAGCTCGCGGGCCTAAAGTCATGGACTACCAGGCGGCGCTAGACCGGGGGCTCATCCAACGATTCGATCCCGCCTGGGCCTACTATGAGCACCTCAGCCACATGGTGGACCTGGACGTGATCTCGGCCAGCGAGCTGCGGGTGGTGGCCGACGCGATGTACGGCTCAGCCCGCAAGTGTATCGCCGATATGCTGGCCCGCACGCGATGCCGGGTGTACGAAATCCGCGGCGAGATGAACCCCGGCTTTGGCGGCATCCACCCTGAGCCGGTAGCCCACTATCTAAGCGCGCTGGGAGCGGCCATCCAGGCCCACCACGCCGATTTGGGGTTGGCCACCGACGGGGACGGCGACCGCATCGGTGCGATGGACGCCGCGGGGAACTTCGTGGACCCTCACCACATTTTTGCCTTGGCCCTGCGACATCTGGTTGAGGAGCGGGGATGGAGCGGTAAGGTTGTCAAGAGCATCTCCACCACCCGGATGGTGGACCGACTGGCCGCGCGCTATGGACTGCCGCTGGTGGAGACGCCGGTGGGCTTCAACCACATTGCCGATCACATGCTGAAAGGCGACGTGCTCATCGGGGGGGAGGAGTCGGGCGGGATCAGCATCAAGGGCCACATCCCAGAGGGGGATGGCGTGCTGATGGGGTTGCTGCTGTTGGAGATCGTTACAGTGGCTGGCGCTCCGTTGCACGAACTCGTGGCGGAACTCCAGAGCGACGTTGGCCCAGCTCACTATGTCCGCCACGACATCCCACTCCGTTTCCCGGTCGCTAAGGAAGAGATGGTTGCCCGGCTTACCGGCGATGTGCCGGGCTCCCTGGGGGGGCAGGAGATTGTCGAAGTGGATACCCTCGACGGAGTTAAATACCTGCTGGCAGATGATAGTTGGCTCCTGATCCGTCCCTCAGGAACGGAGCCGGTGCTACGGGTCTATGCGGAGGCAAGGAGCCCTGAAGGCGTGCAGAACCTGTTGGAATTTGGGGAGGGTGTGGCGGCTGGGGGCTAGTGGGGGGGAGTGGTACATTGGTAAACCACCAATCTACCAGTTTACCAATTTCGGCCCCCTGGAGAGAGTGTTGCAGAATTGCCGTAGTATAGGCCCTTGTGGCCGTTTTTTGCGCCTAAAAGAAGCCCGCACAACGCCCACAAGGGGCTAAACTACGAATTCCGCAACGCTCTCCTGGAGGGTATAAGATGCGGCCACGCCAGCGATGATGGTGATGACACCGGCCGTGATAAAGACAGCCTGCACCCCAAGCAGATCGCCGAAGACGCCAGAGAGGGCCAGGGAGGCGCTGGTGGAGGCGCCGATAACCATGGTTACAGCACTCTCCACCCGCCCCCGCTTCTCATCGGGGACCAGACGCTGAGTCAGTGTGGCCAGGGCAGCGCGGGCGGCGACAATGCTCAGGCCGATGATGGCTACGGCGGCCAGGACGAGGGGATAGTTGGGAACCACAGCGAAGGCAATGATAGCCAGCCCCAAGATCACCATACAGCCCCCCGCAACCCAATTGATCCGCAAGTTACCAGCAAAACGGCCAATTATCGCCCCACCCACAACTGCCCCAAGCCCTTGAAATGCGTAAAGGAAACCGAGTCCTTCGGCACCCATGCCCAGTACTTGGCTTAAATAGATTATCCCTAAGACCGTGATGGCTCCAAAGCCCAGGGTGGCTACAGCCGTGGTGATCATAACGTGGAGCAAGCGGGAACTGTGCTTGATGAACAGCAATCCCTCCACCATTTCGTTCCAGATGACCCGGCTTTTGGTCTTGCCTGGATTAGAGTGCATTGGCGGTATGGCCATGGTAGCGATAGTCGCCGCAGAGACACCGAAGCTGAAGGAGTCGAAGGCGAAGGCAAAGGCCGGGCCGAGCCAGCCGATGACCAGGCCGGCTATGGATGCCCCCAGGATAACGGAGATGATCTGGCTGGCTTGCATCAGGGCATTGGCGGTGAGTAAGGTCTCGCTGCTGACGATGTTGGGGATAACGGCATTGCGGGCCGGGTTGAAAAAAAGGCCTACCGTAACCATCACAAAGGTAACCATGTAAAGGATGTATAACTGATCCGCCCGGTGGACGAAGAGGAGGGCGAGAACTACCAGGCCCCGCACGACGTCGGAGACAATCATCACCAACTTGCGGTCCAGGCGATCAACAAAGACCCCGCCGATCAGGCCCAGAAAGATCTGGGGCAAGGTGGCAATCATGGCCAGTATTCCTAGAGCCAGGGACGAATCGGTGAGAGTACTGATGACAAGTAGAATGGCGACAATGACGAAATTGTCGCCTACTTGGGAAAGGAGTTGCCCTACCCACAAGGCACGGAAGTCGCGATTGCGAAGGGTGTTGACAATGGCGGCCCTGTCCCTCAGAAACTCCTTCCTTTGAGATTGCTCTGAACTCATAAACTATCACATCCCCAAATGGTGAGTTTGGGCCTCACAAGACCATCTCATAGATTCTGTAGGTCTTGTAGATCTCTCCCCCTAACCTTTGAAGTATCCTGTTCATCATCACGTTGTCTTCCAGGATCCACGACATCTCGCACCACCTGTAGCCTTTCCGGAAGGCCACCTTAGCCGCCTCGACGTACATCAGGGCATCAATGCCCTTCTCTCTGTATTCTTCGATGACCCCCATGATCACTGCCCTGAAGGTATCTATCTTACGTCTGTACCACAGGTACTTGATCCAGCCGAGGGGGAAAAGACGACCGTTCACGTGGAGCAAAGGTTGATTGACGTCGGGAAGGCCCACGAAAACGCCCACTGGCCTATCGTCCACCTCGGCGACGAGGAGCAGGTCTGGATCCAAGAACTTTTTGAGCCCCTGGGCCAGGTGATCGAACTCTGCGTCGGTCATGGGCACAGCGCCCCAGTTCTTCTCCCAGGCCGAGTTGTAGATCGCCTTCGCTTTCTCCACCTCGGCATCGAAGTCCTTCATGTTCACCCTGCGCACTCGTACCCCCGCCCTCTTGCGGGCCGCTTCTGAGACCCGCAGGAACTTGGGGGGTAGTTTTGACACCTCACGGTTGAAAATGTCCGTGCTGATGAGGTAGGCATAGAGATCCTTGGCCTTAACGAAGCCAAACCGCTCGATGAAATCTAGATAATAGCGAGGGTTATAGGTCATCATCACTACCGGGCTGGAGTCGAAGCCATCTATCAGAAGCCCGCACTCGTCGTTGATGGACATGTTCAGCGGGCCGCGGATCACATCCAGGCCCTTGGCTTTGACCCAGTCTCTGGCCGTGACCAGCAACCCTTCGGCGACAGCGTAGTCTTCGATCACCTCGAAGAGACCAAAGAAGCCTGCCTTCTCCTCGTGGAAATCGTTGTGGTTGTCGTTAATGATCGCGGCGATCGTGCCAACCGTCTCGCCATCCTTCTGGGCCAGGAACAGCTCCACCTCAGCGTGCTCGAAGAAGGGATTCTTGTGGGGATCTAGGAACGCCTTTCGCTCACTGATCAGCGGAGGCACCCAGTAGGGGTCATCCCGATAGACCCGCCAGGGGAATCTGATGAATTCCATCAAATCTTGTTGATTCTCGACCTTCCTGATACGAAAGTCTAGTGATCCCATGAACCCTCCGTTATTCGGGATTCGTAAGCACGTCCAGGGCGTGGCCGTCGTCGAAGTGCTCTCGAAAGCGGGCGACGAAGCCGGCCAGGATGTAGTGATGGTTCTGCGGGCCAGTCTGCTCCAGGGCGTAGGTAGCCGCCAGCGCCCCCATCCGCCCCGCCAGGTCCCAGGAGAGACCCAAAGCCAGCCCTTTGATCAGCCCTCCTCGGAAGGCATCCCCGACCCCGGTAGGGTCTTCGACCCGCTCAGGAGGCACCGCCGGAATGTCGTAGACGGCCCCTCCGGCCCAGATGAGCGATCCCTCTGCCCCCAACGTGACGACACAGGCACGAGCCGGGGTGTGTCGAATCTCCTGATCGCTCAAGCCGGTCTTCTCCCGCAACAGCTCGAACTCGTAATCGTTGATCACCAGCAGGTCACACCCTTCAAGTCCCTCCCGCAGGTCTTCGCCAGCGAGGCGGACGATCTGCTGACTGGGGTCGTACAGGTAAGGGATGCCCAGTTCCTGGCACTCGGCGGCGTACTTCACCATCGCCTGTGGGTCGTTTGGAGAGATGACGGCCAGGTCAATCTCGTCAGGCTCCAGGTCGTAGAAAGAAAGCTCCCGCGCGCGGGCCATCGCACCGGTGTAGAAACTGGCGATCTGGTGGCCACCCTGGTCGGTATTGACAAAGAACGAGGCCGTGAACAAGTCGGGTTTGTCGCGGATGAGCGAAGTGTCCACTCCGTGCTGTTCCAGCCACTGGCGGTATTCACCGAAGTCCTGCCCCGCCGTGGCCATGACCTGCGGACGCTCGCCCAGGAGCGCCAGGTTGTAGGCGATGTTGGTCGCACAGCCTCCCCGTTGTCGCCGCATCTCGTCCACCAAAAAACTGAGGGAGATGCGATCCAGTTGGTCGGGCAGGATGTAATCGGCGAAAAGGCCCGGAAAGGTCATCAGATAGTCGTAGGCTATGGAACCGGTGACGACGATGTTCATGTCGCTCAACAGGATTAACCTAGATAGGTCTTGAGATGGCGGCTACGCCGAGGGTGGCGCAGCTTGCGCAAAGCTTCGCCCTCGATTTGGCGGATGCGCTCTCTGGTCAGGCCGAATTTCTGGCCCACCTCCTCCAAGGTATAGCTATGTCCATCCTGGAGGCCAAAGCGAAGCCGCAGGATGCGCGCCTCCCTGGGGCTGAGAGTGCCCAACACCTCCCCCATGGTCTCTGCCAACAGGCTCTGGTAGGCGGCATCAGAGGGGGCAATGACCTTCTCGTCCTCGATGAAGTCCCCCAGTTCGTTGTCATCCTCCTCGCCTACTGGTCTCTCCAGGGAGATGGGGCGCCGCGAGGCCCTGAGAATCCACTGCACCTTCTCTGGCTCCAGGGCGACCTCTTCAGCTATCTCTTCCGGGCTGGGCTGGCGCCCCAATTCCTGCTCCATTTCTCGCGCTATGCGGTACAGTTTTCGAATGCGGTCGCTCATGTGGACGGGAACGCGAATGGTTCGCCCTTGCTCGGCCAGGGCGCGGGTGATGGACTGCCGGATCCACCAGGTGGCGTAGGTAGACAAGCGATGGCCGCGCAGGTGGTCGAACTTCTCCACGGCCTTCATCAAGCCCAGGTTGCCTTCCTGGATCAGGTCCAGGAAGGGTACCCCGTGGCCCAGGTATCTCTTGGCGATACTAACTACCAGCCTGGTGTTGGCCTTGATGAGATGCTGGCGAGCATCTTCACCCCGCTTGATGTCCTGCATCAGCCTCTCCCTTTCCTCAGGATCATGGCCGTCTTTAGCAAGGCGTCGCCGGGCCAACCGTCCGAGCTCTAGTTGCTGAGCCAGCTCCATCTCTTGGTCGGGTGTCAGAAGGGGCACGCGAGCCATCTCCTTGAGGTACAGGGTGATGGTATCGTCCGCAGCGATTTCGCTCAGGTCAAGTACTCCCTCTATATCCTCCACCAAGGCCGGCGCCTCCCCAATCTCCGCCTTCCTCCTTTCCTCCTCGGCCTCCTCCTCGCTTTCGTAGATAACAATGCCCTGGTCATGGAGGTAGGCGAAGAGTTCTTCCAGTTGAGGAAGGTCCTCCTCGGCCTGAGGAAAGGCCTCCAAGATCTCGGTGGAGGTGATATACCCTCGCTTACTGGCTTTCTCCAGCAACTCTTGGGTGGTATTCGATTCCTCTCGACGTTTCGGCTGGGCCATAGACTGATTCGTTCGCCCCTTATTAGCGCGTTAAGGGTGATCTCCCTACTACTATATCACATGTCCAACAGATTATCAAATTTAGCCCTAGAGCCCGTTACTGATTCACCTTGCTTGTCTAATGGGATGCCAGCTCTCTCCAGAGCGCATCGAAAATTAGTAACTACTCAGGCTGTCATTGCGAGCGAAGCGAAGCAATCCCCCAGCCGCAAGGAGGAGATTGCTTCGTCGCAAAAAACGCTCCTCGCAATGACACGGGCTGAACAGTTACGAAAATTATACTATATAAATGTCAAATTGCAAACAAAAGCAAATCCTTTGACAGAGACTCAGACCTGTGATAGAATGACATTCCCGCTGATCGTGGGAGAGCAGAACAGCGAAAGTGGAGGTTGCGGATGAATTCGATAAGAGTGTTGGGAATATCGGGAAGCCCCCGGGAGGGTGCGACAACCTTTGTGGTGAGGAAAGCATTGGAGATCGCCGCATCCTTGGGAGATGTCGAAACGGAGTTCATTTCTTTGAAGGGAAAGAAGATCAACTTCTGCCTGCACTGCGACTATTGCGTGCGCACGAAAGAGGGATGCATCCAGAAGGACGATGTCGCCGACCTTTATCCGAGCATGGAAGCCGCCGATGCCTGGCTGCTGGCGACGCCTGTGTATCAAGGGACCCTCTCCGGCCAACTCAAGGCGGTTCTGGACCGGTGTAGGGCACTGATGGCCAGGAACCCCGACGTTTTCAGGAACAAAGTAGGGGCGGCACTCGCGGTGGGAGGTGATCGCGTCGGCGGGCAGGAACCGGCGATCATGGCCATCCACTCCTTCTACCTGTCCAACAAGATGATTCCCGTGAGCGGAGGTCCCTTTGGAGCTAACCTTGGCGGAACCGTCTGGGCCCGCGATAAGAAGGCAGAAGGCGCAGCAGCCGATAAGGTCGGAATGCGCAGCGTCCAGAGAACGGTGGAGAGGCTGACCGAGGTGGCAAGGCTGTTGAAACCGGAGGGGGATCGGTGAAGAAGATCAGGATTGCATGGGGTATCACCGGTGCAGGGGACTACCTTGCCGAGTCGCTGAAGATCATGAAGCAGATCGACAGAGACTTCGAGGTTGAGTTCACCGTTCTGGTCTCGAAGAACGCGGAGATGGTCATAAAGATGTACAAGCTTTGGGATGATCTGAAGTCAAGCTTCGAGAAAATCAGGATTGAAAAGGGGCCCAACCAGCCCTTCGTCGCGGGCCGTCTTCAAGTGGGTTACTATTCTCTCTTCGTCATCTCGCCGGCCACGGCCAACACCGTCGCCAAAATCGCCTATGGCCTAGCGGATACCCTCATCACCAACTGTGTTGCCCAAGGCATCAAGGGGGGAACTCACGTCTACGTCTACCCGGTGGACCAAGAGCTCGGAAGCCTGGAGACAGAGATCCCCGGGGGGAAAAAGATAACGATCACAACCCGTAGAATTGATGTAGAGAACGCCGAGAGACTCAGGAACCTGGAGGGCGTCACCGTCCTGAAGCATCCTGCCGAAATCGAGTCTATCGTAGCGTCCATGGCGAGGAAGAAGCCTAACTGATTCGAGGAAGGATGGCTTTATGCGCTGGAGAAAAGTGGCCCAAGTCTTGCTGGTTCAAGCTGTCCTATTATTTCTGGGGCTCAACATCTACCGCGTCTGGCGCGATGCCAGCCATTTTCAATGGAGGGTTCGCCCTTGGCCCTTGGCCGTCTCCTTCATCCTGGCCCTGGCTTTCTGGTTCATGACCGGCATAGGGTGGAATGTGATCGTGCGATGTTTGGAGGGCGGCTTGACCCTGCGCAAGGGCATGAAAGTCTACTTTCTCTCCAACCTGGGGTGGTATGTGCCGGGTAAGGTCTGGTATGCGGTGGGGAGGGCCTACCTCGGCCAGCAGGAGGGGGCTTCGGTGGGGGTGATTTCCACCAGCCTGTTGATGGAACTGATATTGTCCCTTATCTCCAGCGCATGGATGGCCACTTTGGCTTTGCCCCTGCTCTCTCCGCTCTGGGGGGCGAAGGGCTTGTATCTGGGGATAGCCGTCCTGATCCTTGGTCTGGCAGGGCTTCACCCTGCTGTGATGAGGCCCTTGTTCACTCTTTTGGAGCGCCTCTTGCCTGGCCTGAAAGGAAAAGGAGTAGGAACCCCCCCACTCAAATACTCGGTTACGATGGGCCTTCTGGCAGGCTACCTCTTCATCTGGAGCTTCGTGGGAACGGCCTTCTTTGTTATGCTGAACGCTGTCTACCCTCTCCCTCTCGCCTGGGCTCCCCCTGTAGTTGGAATCTATGCCGTGTCCTGGATGGCCGGTTTTTTGGCCCCCTTTGCGCCCAGCGGATTGGGGGTGCGAGAGGGGGCGATGATTCTCCTGCTTGGACAATACCTGCCTGTGCCGGCGGTGACGGCCGCGGCCATTTTGTTTCGCCTGTGGTTGATCCTGGCCGAGGTCCTTTGGGCAGCTCTGGCGACTCGCTGGTAAGGTAAGGTGCAACGCACTTTTGAAGTGCGTTGCACCTGTTAGTTGCACCTGTTAGTTGCACCTGTTAGTTGCACCTGTTAGTTGCACCTGTTAGTAGTAATAACGTGGCCGACCTCTGCAGCGAACACATATCGTGTCACGTCTCACTGCCTCTCCCCGAAACACCTGGCGGGAAGCGACGTAAAAATCGTTGTTCCAGATGTCTTTGAGGGGCTGGGTGAGGGCATTCCCAAAATCGTTGGCCGGATCATCGTACCAACAGCAGGGTGATACCCGGCCCTCCCAACTGATCACGCAGGTCTCCCAGAGATAGGGACAGGCCTTCACCTGTTGCAGGGTCCTGTCCCGGCGCGTTTCGTAGTCGTAGAAGCTGTGTCTCTCGTTCACAGGCAGCCATCTTTCCATGTCTTCTCGGCTGTCCGTATTGACCATGATGGGGGCCACCACCACGTTGTCCACCCCTATTTGTCTCCCCAACCGCCTGATGGCGGGAATCTGGGTCTCGTTATACCTGTTCAACAAGACTCGGATGGTGAGAATGGGGAAAGGGCTCTGGTGTAGCTCTCTTTGCCTAGTCACTGATCTCAAGCTCGCGATGACCTTGTCCAGGCTTCCCCCCACTCTGTACGTTTCGTACGTCTCTTGATCCGCTCCGTCCAGTGAGATGACCAATTCCTCCAGCCCCGAAACGACGACCTGTCTGGCCATCTCCTCGTCGAAGTAGTTTAGGCTGGTGCTGATCTTGGTGCTGATGTTTTTGCTGTTGGCGTAGTCAATCAGGTCGAAGATCTGGGAGTGCAGAAATGGTTCGCCCCAGTTGTACAGATCAACGAAGTAAGCGTATTCTGCTACCTCGTCAATCAGGTTTCTGAAATCATCGAAAGCCATCTTGCCCCGGGGGCGTTTGAGGGTGCCCCGGCCTGTGGGGCAGAGGGGGCAGCGCAGGACGCAGATGTTGATGGGGTCAATGACATAGTGATAGGGGTAGCCTCCCACCTTTGCTCGTCTGAAACGCCTCTGGACCTTGACCAAAAGCCAGTTAGCCAGCTTCCTCGGCGTGCTGTGCCTCAGCAGTTTGGCGAGATGCTGCTGCCCTTTCATGGCCACCGACCTGGGCCCTGCGGTTTTCGTGAACAACCAT
>CAYUPJ010000098.1:0-15814 GCA_964446635.1 uncultured Anaerolineae bacterium | reverse complement strand
GCTTGGCCAGGATGTTGCGCAGGTGATTCTTCACCGTGTTCTCGGCGATGAACAAACGAGAGGCGATCTCCTTGTTCGTGGCCCCCTGGGCCACAAGTTGCAGGACCTCTTTCTCCCGCGGGGTAAGGCTCTCCTCAGAGCTGGGAACCCGGGGCTCTTTCTGAGCCAGGCGGGCAAACTCGTCCAGGATCCGGGCCGCTGTCAGACCCGAGATGGGCGCTTCCCCTCTATAGACACCCCTGAGCATCTCGAACAGCTCCTCAGGCACAATGTTCTTCAACAGGTAACCCTCAGCCCCGCTCTTGATGGCCTCGAAGAGGTCCTTGTCGTCGTCGGAGATAGTGAGCATGACGATCTTGACGTAGGGCATCTCCTCCTTGATCAACTGCGTCGCCTTCAGCCCATCCCAGCCCGGCATCTGAATGTCCATGAGGATCAGGTCCGGCATCAGCTCCCTGGCCTTCTCCAACGCCTCTTGCCCATCCCCTGCCTCCCCCACCACCTCCATATCCTCCAGAGGAGCTATCAGGCTGGCCAACCCCTTGCGAAATAAAGCGTGGTCATCTACCAAAAGCACCCGCATCGGTTCCATCTCTATTTCCCTCCTTGGCGGCTAAGAGGGAGTTGAACGACCACCCTCGTCCCCTGCCCGGGTTGTGTCGAAATGTGGACATCACCCCCCGCACTCTCCGCCCTTTCCCTCATCGTCTCTAGGCCGAGGTGCCCCTGGCCGTCCTGGCCGATGCGCGAGGGATCGAAGCCTCGGCCATCGTCTTCAACGATGATCACAGCCTCCTCCCCATCAGCCTCGAACCTGACCCAGACCCTGCTCGCCTGAGAGTGCTTTCTGATGTTGGTTAACGCCTCTTGAACGATGCGCAGGAGCTGGATCTCCGCTGCGGGTGCGAATTCCAACTTAGCGTCATCGTCCATCACCAGCCTCGTGCTGATGCCGCTTTGTTGGCTGAACTTATGGAGGTATTCGGTTAGAGCAGGGATGAAGCCCACACCGGGCGTTATGGTGGTTCGCAGTCCGAGGATGGATTCTCGCACGTCCCCGTAGGCTTCTCGGGCCACCTCTTGTATCTCGTGTAGCTCAGCCTGGGCCTGGGCCACCTGGCCTGACGAGAGCAGCCCCTCCACGGCTTTGCTTTTAATGTGTAGATAGCCCAGCACCTGGGCCAGCCCATCGTGCAGCTCGCGGCCGATCCGGCCTCGTTCCTCCAACGTAGCCATGCTTTGCACCTGCTCATACAGTCTGGCGTTCTCGATCGCCATGCCGACCTGCTGGCCGATGGCAGTGAGCAAGGTCACCTCCTGGGGCGTGAACGGGCGGCGGCTTTTGCTGGTCAAGCTCATGATCCCTAGCACCCTGTTCTTAGATTTCAGCGCCACGCTAGCGTGAAACCGAAACCCCTCCTCCTTAGCCGCCATACTGATCGGCCTGGGATCCTCGGAGAAGTTCTCGACGACGATAGGCTCCCCCGATCTGGCCGCCCGTCCTGCTAGCCCCTGATCAAACTTCAGCCTCTCTAAATCCTGGATGATCCTCTGAGACAGCCCGTGGTGCGCGACGAGCGTAAGCTCCTCTGCTCGGTCGTCTACCAGGAACACCACACCCACTTCGAGCCCGGTCAACTCCAGCGCGTTACGGAGAGCAATGTCCAACACCTCTTTCAGCTCAAGGGGTTGACTGATGGCCGTGGCAATGGTATTGACCATATCCTCCAACTGTTCGCTCCACCGCTCTATCTCTTCGCGCGCCTGGCGCTGGGCTTCCAGGACTTCCTGCTGCGCTTGAAAACGCTGCTGGGTTACCACCTCGAGCTGCTGGCTCTGCTCGACCTCGAAGACTCTCAGGATACGGACAACGAAGTAGGTGATGGCCAAAGTTGTTATCGTCCGCAAGACCTGGACCGGCATGCCCACCACGGCCAGGAAGGAGCTTTCGTTCCAGAAGGAGGCCGGAAAATAGGGAGCCGGGGAGACAATCAGGCCAGCGAAGAGCGCTTTGAGCCCAAAGGCAGCCGCCACCCCGATACAGTCCCTGGCGATGTGTGGCAGCTCCATCTCACGGAAGACACGAGCGTGGAGCAATACAGCCAAGCCTGACAATGCTGAGCCAGGCAGGTAGAGGAGGTAGCGGGCCCAAACGTCGGCGGCCAACAACCACTTCGCGCTCATTCCAGATGAGGAATATAGCGCCTGAATGAACGTCAACAGCCAAAGCGAGATCAGGGCCAGGGGGACCCATCGCAGCCAGAGATGCCTCTGGTTAGCGGCGATGATCGTCTTTGTCCCGAATTGGAGCAGGAACATGCAGGAGAGGGGGAGCAAAAGTGCTTTCGCTGTTTGAAGTGGGAGGTTATCGCTGGCTGGCGTAGCTTGTCCCTGGATGAGCAAGAACATCTCCGACCAGTTGGCCAGGCTCCGCAGGTACGCGAAGACAGCCAGGAGCCACAGGTTCTCCGCCAGTCTCAGCTTGCTAGGCCTGCGCGTTTCCAGAGTAATAGCCAGCCCCATAGCGAAGAAGGCAAGGCCGTTGATGAAAAAGACAAGGATCATGTTGGCAGTGAGAAAGCTGGAGATGAGATTCAATTCCCTTTACGCCTTGATTTAATTATACCTCTCTTTACTCATCCTGACAAATCTGACGAAGGCTCGGGCTTGCGCAGCGAATCGAATTTGTGGGGCAACCCACCTCAAAACCGGGTAGAAGCCCAATCATATTGGGCGGCTCTGGCGCAAAGACGGCCAATGCGATTGGCCTGCTACCCCACTATGATGAACTGCTGCGAAAGCCCCATGGGGTCTGGCAGTTGACTAAAATGGAAATCAGAGGTATGATTGAACAAATCCTGGCTGGTTGGAAGATGCACACCCCGGGGAGGGTTCAGGCACTTGGTAAGGAGAGAAGTACTGGAAGTGGCCCAAAGGATACTATTGGCGGTGATGTTTGCCATCACTCTGGCCATCGCCTACCTGATCGTCTATGCAATATGGGCACCTGAGAGCAAGTCTGCCCGGTCTACGCCTGTCACGGTAACATCCACCCCGACGAGAAGTGCCATTGTCACGCCCACTCCCACCGAGATCCCTCCCTCACCAACTCCCACCAAACCACCCAAGAAGATTGGCATCGTCGCCGGACACTGGAGTGCCAACCCCCGGAGATACGATCCAGGAGCTGTCTGCCCCGATGGCCTGACGGAGGTGGAGATCAACTTGGCTATCGCCCAGTTGGTGAAGGCCCTGCTGGAAAACCGGGGCTGCGAGGTAGATCTCCTGGAGGAATTCGACGCGAGGTTGGATGGCTATCAGGCCGATGCCCTGATCTCCATCCACACCGACTCTTGTGACGTACCTGGGGTTAGTGGGTTCAAAGTGGCCAGCGTGCTCCACAGCGCTGTGCCCGAGGAAGAGGAGCGCTTGGTAAAATGCCTGCGAGAGGAGTATCAAGAAGCCACAGGTCTCTCGTTCCACGAGCACAGCATAACCTATGACATGACTGAGTACCACGCCTTCTACGAGATCGCCTCTCAGACCCCAGGGGCGATTATCGAGACTGGCTTCATGGCCGCCGACCGGCAGGTCCTCTTGGAGCAGCAGGACAAAGTGGCTCAAGGCATCGCCAATGGTATTTTCTGTTTCTTGGAAACCGATTCAGATTGAGCTGTAGCCCCCGATTATGGCTCCCCTAGCTCCTCCACAGGCACATCTCGATACTTGTCCCCTTCATCAATGAGCATGACCGGGATGTCATCGCGGACAGGGTACTTGCGATCACAATCCCGGCAGACAAGCCACTGCTCCCTGATGAAGTCAAGGAGGCCGGCGTCCGGGCCATTCCGCACGCAGGCGGGACAACGCAGGATGTCCAATAGCTCTTGGCTCACCATTTCATGTTCCTCCCAGAGTCAAACTCGCATATTAGAGAGTTGCAGGAATCTCTAACCTGTTGGGTCATAGTATAGCATAAATGGGTTGAAATCTCAAACCCACCAGCCTGAGACCCGACGGGTTTTCATAGGCGATTTGCAAGTCAGGTGCTCTGTGAGACAGGCACAAATCCTCTGCCCAAAAGCACGTTCGGAAACCCGTCGGGCCTGGTCTGCACAATTACCGCCGACTTGCCTGATAAGCAAGGTTGTGCTATACTCTTATGGGAAGTTCCTAATCAAACACGCCCTTTGACTGATGAAGACGTGCCAGTCTAGCACGTAGCTGATTGAGAGGCTAGTGGGCTCTTCGCCGGGATGAAAGGGGCGGAAGATCAAAACGTAAGAAGGAGGAAAGAGAAAGTGGCAATAGTTTCTATGAAAGCGCTGTTGGAGACGGGGGTGCACTTCGGCCATCGCACCAAGCGTTGGAACCCGAAGATGAAGGCCTTCATCTACACTGAGCGCAACGGTATCCACATTATTGACCTGCAGCAGACGATGACTGCCCTGGATAGGGCCTACGAGGCAGTCAAGGGCACCGTCACTGAAGGAGGCTTTGTTCTGTTCGTAGGTACCAAGAGGCAAGCCCAAGAGAGCATCGCCGAACAGGCAGAGCGATGTGGCATGCCATACGTCAACCAGCGCTGGTTGGGGGGAACCTTGACCAATTGGCGCACGATACGCCAACGAATAGATTACCTGGTGAACCTCGAAGAGCGCCAGGAACGAGGAGATTTCGAGCGGCTGCTCAAGAAGGAAGCCTTGCAACTGGAGCAAGAGATCGCTAAGCTAAATCAGCGCTTAGGTGGCATCAAGGACATGCACCGCCTGCCCGACGTGCTCTTCATTGCTGACGTGCGGCGCGAAGCCACCGCTGTGAAGGAGGCTAATAAGCTCGGTATCCCAATCGTAGGCATGGTGGATACGAACTGCGATCCGGATCCCATTGACTACGTCATCCCTGCCAACGATGACGCCATCCGAGCCGTAAAACTTATCGTCACTAAAGTCGCTGATGCTGTCATCGAGGGGCATAATTTGCGAGCCTCGCTAACGCCTGCGGAAGAAGAGCCCGAACTGGAGGAAGGGGAGAAATATCTGGGCGCGGCTACTTTGGCTAAACTCAGATCAGGTGAACTCCAGTTTGAGGAGGAGAAAGAGGGACTAGAGGAGGCAGAGGAGCCAGAGGAGCCAGAGTGGGCTTTCGAAGAAGAGTAGAATTTGGAAGCCCAAACCAACACCAACCTGTCGAGGAGGTCAAGATTCAATTGGAGATCACAACGTCAATGGTAAAAGAGCTGCGCGAGGCAACAGGGGCCGGGGTGTTAGACTGTAAGAAGGCCCTGGAGGCCAGCAGCGGCGACCCTGAGAAGGCCAAGGCCTTTCTGCAAGAGAAGGGGTTAGCTGCCGCCGCCAAGAAGGCTGACCGTGAAGTCAAGGAGGGCCTGATTGAAGCCTACGTTCACGCTGGCGGCCGCGTTGCGGCCCTCATTGAGCTGGGCTGTGAGACCGATTTCGTGGCCAGGACGGAAGGGTTCAAGGAACTGGCTCACGATCTGGCCATGCAAGTAGTGGCTACCAATCCCCTTTGTCTGACCCCTGAGAACATCCCTCCTGATGTACTGGAGGAAGAAAAGAACAGTTACCGAACCCAGGCGAGGGATACGAGCAAACCCGAACATATCGTGGAGAGAATTGTAGAAGGCAAGCTGCAGAAGTACTACCAAGAAGTTTGTCTCCTGAGACAACCTTTCATCAGAGATGATGAGTTGACCGTCCAGGATATCATCACCCAGATGATCGCCAAGGTGGGTGAGAACATCGTGGTGCGGCGCTTCGCGAGGTTTGAGCTGGGAGGGTGAGGATGGCACGAATTATCAAGACCATCGAAATTGAGGGTCTGCAGGCTGTGGCACTATTCGACACTGGAGCGATCTACACCTATGTCCGTTCCTCCTTTGTGCTAGAAACGCCCAGGAGAGCAATGATTCCTCCCGCTCGCATCGCCCTGGGGGGCAAGGACGTTGAGATCCGCGAACTCCGCTTCATTCAGGGGAAGATCGAAGATCTGGATTTTCTTGCCGATGCTGTGCCAGTGGAAGACATCGGTGTCGCCGATGGTCACGAGTTAGATGTCATCATTGGTTCCCTCACCATGGAAAGATGGGAGATTAGATTAGATCCCAAAACCGGGGAGCTAGATCTGACAGGGCTGAGACGGCGTGAGTTCACCGAATTTTAACCGAAGGGCACTGCTCGCCTGCGAGATAACGGAGGACGTTCCAAGGTGGTTCAGTTAGAGGAGCACGATGCCTGAGGCAAAGTACAAGCGAATCATGCTGAAGCTAGGCGGCGAAGCTTTGGCTGGACCCGGAGGATACGGTATTGACCCAAAGAGAGCCGAAGAGGTAGCGGTCAAGATCCGCCGGGTCAAGGATCACGAGGTGGAGATCGCCATCGTCATGGGGGCCGGCAACCTCTGGCGAGGTAAGGACGGCCTGGCTCATGGCATGGATCAAGCTACAGCCGACCACATGGGGATGCTGGCCACGGTCATGAACTCCCTGGCTCTCCGCGATGCTTTGGAGAGGACCGGGGTAACCACCCGCGTGCAGACAGCTATCGAGATGAGAGCCATAGCGGAGCCCTATATCCGGCTACGGGCAATCCGTCATCTGGAAAAGGGGCGAGTTGTCATCCTTGGGGCAGGGACAGGCAACCCCTATTTCACCACTGACACGGCTGCTGCCTTGCGAGCTGTGGAAATCGGCGCCGAGGTACTGATCAAAGCCACCAAGGTGGACGCTGTCTACGAGAGCGACCCTCACCTCGATCCTCAAGCCAAGAAACTGGAGCACCTGACCTACATTGAGACCCTGAACCTGGGAGTAGGAATTCTGGATAGCACAGCCATCTCTCTGTGCATGGACAATGACCTTCCCATGATCGTTGTCAACCTCTGGGAACCCCGGAGCATCGAGCGAGCTATCCTCGGTGAGCCAGTGGGCACCATCATCAGCAAATCGTCCCATCATCAGCCCTAGACCAATGAGAGGTGCCAGCTATGATCAATGACCTGCTTAAAGACACCGAAGACAGAATGAACAAGGCAGTAGAGGCTCTGCGAGATAGTCTGATGACCATCAGGACCGGACGGGCTTCCCCGGCCTTGGTGGAGCGGCTGCCTGTGGAATACTACGGCACGCCGACCCCCCTCAATCAATTGGCAACCATTTCCGTCCCTGAACCCCGACTACTGACCATCCGCCCTTGGGACCCTAGTTCCCTAGCTGACATCGAGAGAGCCATCCTGAAATCAGAGCTAGGGCTGCCCCCCTCCAACGATGGTAAGGTCATCCGCCTGACCATCCCTCGCCTGACCGAGGAGCGTCGCCAGGAGCTGGTCAAGATTGTGGGCAAGCGGGTCGAAGAAGGTAAGGTAGCTATCCGCAACATTCGCCGCGATGCCATAGAGGACTTGCGCGAGCTGGAGAGCGAGAAGCTGATCTCCGAAGACGAGTTCTATCGGGCCAAGGATGACATACAGGAGATCACCGACGAATTCGTGGCCAAGATGGACGAGATAGGCCGCGATAAGGAACAGGAGATCCTAGAGATCTAAGTGATCGCCTTGCTGTGGCAGGATGGAATACTCAGCTTTCGAAGAGAGGATAGGGGGTGAGGTATCGTCTGGGGAAAAGAAAGCTATGGGAGAAGCAAAGCAGCTAGCCAAGGTTCCATACCATTTAGCCATCATCATGGACGGCAACGGCCGCTGGGCACGGTCCCGTGGCTTGCCACGGCTGGCCGGCCACCTTGCCGGCACCGAGAACATCCGTCGGATTTTGAAATCTTGTGTCGAGCACGACATTCGCATCCTGACCCTCTATGCTTTCTCAACGGAGAACTGGGGACGTCCCAACGCAGAGGTGCGAGGCATCATGCGCATCCTGGAGCAGACCCTGGATCGCGAGTTGCCGGAGTTACAAAAAAACGGCGTGCAACTGCGTCACATCGGCCGCTTGGAGGGTATCTCCGAAGCACTCAAGCAGAGGGTGTGCGAGGCCATCGAGCTGACCAAAGACAATGACCGCATGATCCTGAATGTGGCCTTCAACTACGGCGGCCGCACCGAAATCCTGGACGCTGTTCGACGCATCGTCAGGAGCGGAGTGGACCCAGATCAGCTAGATGAGGAACTGTTCAGTCAATACTTGTATACGGCTGGACTGCCGGACCCAGATTTGATCATTCGCACTGCTGGTGAACTACGCATCAGCAACTTCCTCATCTGGCAGGGAGCGTACGCCGAGTACTATGCCACCCCCACCTATTGGCCGGACTTCAACGAGGAGGAGCTTTATGGCGCTCTCCTCGAGTACAGCAGCCGGGAGCGCAGGTTTGGGCTCATCTCTGGACAACGCTCCTCAAGGACAAGTTCGAGCTAATCCCTACTATCAGCACTTGAGAATCTGGGATCCGGAGTGTAGGCGCAAGCCTGCTTTCGTTCTTGCAAAAGCGGACTTGCGTCCGCACTCCAGTTGATTTTCTCATCTGCTGGACATCAGGACGAAACAGGTGTTAAGACAGCGCATTCTGAGCGCCGCCATCATGATACCCCTCGTAGCGGGGGCCACTTACACAGGTGGGTTCTGGTTTTTCGCCTTCATCGTCATCGTAGCCAGCATAGCGGGCTACGAGTTCTTTCAACTGATGAGGCGGGGAGGTTACAAGCCCTCCCCTGTTTGGGGCCTGGTTCTGATCTGGCTGCTGCTGGTGGACGCTCACTATCCTGCCTGGCAACTAACTAGACCCGTCCTGACAGGCGTGATCGTTCTATCCCTATCCTGGCAGTTGTTCAAGAAAGACACCTCTACCCCGACCGTTGACTGGGCTCTCACTATCGTCGGCGGGCTGTACCTTGGCTGGATGGCGGGCCACTTCATCTCCCTGCGAGACGCCCCCCACGGGCTCGAATGGATGGTCTTGACGCTGCTCACCACCTGGATGGCCGACAGTGGCGCCTACTTTATCGGCCTATCCCTGGGACGCCACAAATTCTTCCCCAGGTTGAGCCCCAAGAAAACTTGGGAAGGAACCATAGGGGGCTGGTTTTGCGGGGTAGCGACTGCCCTCTTGATTGGCCCCCGTATCGGGCTGAGCTTTGTTCACAGCCTTGTCCTAGGCGCTCTCGTCTCCGCCTTCCTCCCCCTCGGTGATCTTGCTATATCCATGATGAAACGCCAGGTGGGTGTGAAGGATAGCAGCAACCTCATCCCCGGTCACGGCGGCATGCTAGACCGCATTGACAGCCTGCTCTTCGCCGTGGTGGTAGTGTATTATTATGTCCATTTGGTGGTCGGCTCCGCGATTTGACTAAGCAAGCAAAAGATGCTATAATTTCTCCACGTTTTAGCAGTTATTATCACCATCCGGAGATAGAAGCGGGAGATCATAACCGACCCGTACCTAAGGGGATCTGTCCCCTAAGCTCTGGTGTCTACCTCACTAACATTCACTTGAGTCCCCGCGATTTTGTCACCAAAAGCCACAGGCCATAGTATTATGCCTTCCCTTACCTGAGTGATCTTAAGCGACATTGATTGCACAATCAATGCCCTTTGACTCCTGTGTGGCATCTAGACGCCACTGCGAGTTGGGGTATTGCCACCACTTTTGGAGCATAAGCTAACACGCATGGAGAGAGACATGGAAGAAACGCAAGAACAAGAAATGAAAATGGAAATGGAAATGAACATCGTTGAGCTGGAGACCAGAAACCTGGACGAGCTGCGAGAGATGGCCAGGGAGTGGGACATTTCTGGCCATACCCGCCTCAAAAAGCAAGACTTGATCATCCGTCTGCTTAAAGCCAATGCGGAGCGACAGGGCTATATCTTCGGCGGAGGTGTGCTAGACATCGTGCAGGAAGGCATCGGCTTCCTCCGTTCGGATCATCTTTTGCCCGGCCCTGATGATGTCTACGTCTCCCAATCCCAGATCCGTCGTTTTGGCTTGCGCACCGGCGACATGGTCATCGGCCAAGTCCGTCCCCCTAAGGAGACGGAGAGATATTTTGGCCTGCTGCGGGTAGAAGCGGTGAACGGTCTGGATCCGGAGGCAGCCAAACGGCGTCCCAATTTTGAAAGCCTGACCCCTATCTTCCCCAATAAAATGCTCGTACTGGAGACTAAGTCCGACATACTGGGCACCCGACTACTCGATTTGATTGCTCCCATTGGCAGGGGACAGCGAGGTTTGATCGTCTCCCCTCCCAAGGCAGGCAAAACCACCATCCTTAAGCAAATAGCCAACGGCGTTACCATCAACTACAACGACGTTCATCTCATGGTGACTCTCATCGGTGAAAGGCCTGAGGAAGTGACCGATATGGACCGCTCGGTGGAAGCCGAGGTGGTGGCTGCCACCTTTGACGATCCTGTTCAGAATCAGGTCCGCGTAGCCGAGATGGCCCTGGAGCGAGCCAAGCGCCTGGTCGAGGGTGGCAAGGATGTGGTTATCCTTTTGGACGGCATCACCCGCCTGACCAGGGCCTATAATCTTACTGTTCCGCCAAGTGGCCGCACCCTATCCGGCGGCATTGATCCAGCGGCCCTCTACCCGCCCAAACGTTTCTTCGGCGCAGCCCGCAACATCGAGGAAGGGGGGAGTCTGACCATTATCGCCACCTGCATAGTAGACACGGGCAGCCGGATGGACGATGTCATCTACGAGGAGTTCAAGGGTACAGGCAACATGGAACTGCACCTCAATCGCAGGTTAGCGGAACGGTACATTTTCCCCTCTTTCGACATCGAACGCTCCGGCACGCGCCGAGAGGAACTGCTTCTGGACAAGGAGAGCCTGGAAAAGGTCTGGCTCATGCGGAAGATGACATCTTACATGATGACTCCACCCCCATCCGGTGCTGGGTTGGAGATAACTGGCACTCTCGAGGCCCTGTTGGAACGGTTGAGCAAGACCAGAAACAACAAGGAGTTCCTGGCGACCTTGAGCAGGGAGGTGCTCTAAATCGGCTAATTTGACTACAAACGCCGATTTGACAATTTATGGCCTTATGCTATAATGTGGGCCGAAAACGCAACTCGCCCGACGGTTTAGCCGTTGGAAAAGAGAGGAGCGAATGGAAATCCCATCCGATTTCCCCGCCGCAGGGGAAATAGAGGATGAGCCTTTGAGCAGATTCTGGTCCATCCTATGGTCAAAGGCAAAAGACTGGGTTCCTCAAATAGAAATACGGACTTCGATAGCCAAGGTTGGTGCTAGACCCTTCTTCTCCCGTTTCATCTCCCACCTGATTATCCTCCTGCTGACTATTTCGGCCACCCTGGTAGGCAAGGTGGATATCCCAATGATTGTTCCACCAGGTTTCCGGCCCACTCCAACACCAGCTCCTGGCCTGGGCTTTCGCCTATCTGCTGATCTCTCGGCCCGGGGAGGAATCCGCCTCCAGGACGAAAACACCATCGTCCGAGCTCCAGTGCCTCATACCAGCTTTGCCCCAACTCCCACTCCTACCCCTACCGATACTCCTGTCCCGACTCCTACTTTCACTCCTACGTCTACTCCTACCCCAACTCCTACTCTGACTGTTACCCCTACTCCGACCCCGACCCCTACCATCGTACCCACCGAAGAGCCCGGCCCATTGCAACGACAAGGGGTCACCGCCTACACGGTACAGACCAGTGACACCCTTTACGGCATCGCTGAGAAGTTCGGTATCAGCGCCGATACCATCATGTGGGCCAACGGCCAGCTTGAGTACCACCCTGACCTCCTGAAGATAGGCGAGGTGCTAACCATCCTGCCCATAGACGGGGTCTATCACACGGTGGTTCAGGGCGACACGCTGGCGAGCATCGCCCAGCAATACAAAGCTGACATTTCAGCTATCATAGCCTGTGAATACAATAACTTAGAGAGTCCTTACAATCTGATCCTGGGGCAGAAGCTGATCGTTCCCGGTGGCAAAAAGCCCTACCAGGCTCATGTTGTCCACGTCTACTCTGGCCCCGTCCCCCAGGGAGCTACCAGGGGCACCGGCAGCTTTGCCTGGCCAACCAGCGGAGCTGTCACCCAGGGATTTAAGCCTATGCATCAGGCTATTGACATCGGCACCCCTACGGGTACTCCTGTCGTCGCTGCAGATTCCGGCTACGTGGTCACGGCCGGCTGGAGTGAGTACGGCTATGGCAAATACGTGGTTATTGACCATGGCAATGGCCTCCAATCCCTCTATGCCCATCTCCACACCATCTTGGTCGAAGTCGGTCAATCCGTCGGCAAAGGGGAGAAGATCGGCTCAGTAGGCGCAACCGGCAGAGCGACAGGGTCTCATCTCCACTTCGAAATCCGATACAACGGTGTCCAGCGCAACCCCTTCGGGTATCTACCACCACCATAAAGCACCTCGACACTAAGCCATGTCTCCACTGAACGAATCCCATTTCCCAAAATACATCTTCGGCCTGCACGACCATGGTGGCCAACACTTGATGGTCGAAAAACAAAAGCAGGGTTGGGTGCTGGTCACCGAAGAGCTGGGGGCAGACCCTCACGGCCCAGGCGGCCCGGACTACAGCTACCTGTCCAATCAGGGCCTGGGGGTCATCGTGCGCCTCAACTACGGGTACGGCGACAAAGGCACCATCCCCCACTCCAGCCGCTACGACGACTTCGCCCAGCGCGGCGGCAACTTCGTAGCGGGCTCCAAGAGCTGCCACATCTGGATCATCGGCAACGAGCCTAATATGTCCTGGGAGAGGCCCGGCGGCCCCAACGGCGAGGTGATCACGCCAGAGCTCTACGCCCGCTGTTTCAAGAAGTGCCGGGATAACATCCGCTCCCGACCTGGGCGGGAGAACGATCAGGTCGTCGTGGGGGCGGTGGGCCCCTGGAACATTGACACCAAATACCCTGAAAACCCGTCGGGCGATTGGGTGAAATACTTCCGCCACATCCTGGACCGCCTGGTGGGCCAATGCGACGGCATTGCCATCCACACCTACACCGACGGCTACGCTCTCGATTATATCACCGGGGACTACTGGCAAGGTGCGCCCGGCTATACTCACTTGCGCTATCAGTTCCGCAGCTACATTGACTTCATGAAGGCCATCCCCGAAGAACTGCGCAGCCTGCCCGTCTACATCACTGAGACAGACCAGAACCTGGCGTGGAAGGACGAGCCGGGCTCCAGGTGGGTGCAAACAGCCTGCCAGGAGATTAACCGCTGGAATAGTGAACCGTCAAACCAGCCCATTCAGGCCCTCATCCTCTACCGCTGGCCCCTGGTCCACGACCAACCCCAGTGGGCTATCAGCACCCGGCCTCAGGTCATCAACGACTTCAAGGCTGCGATGGACCACGAGTATCGCGTGCGACTGCCGGGCATCCCGACCATCTACAAGGTAGGTTGGCTAAGCATAGACACGCCAGCTACCATGGCTCCCGGCCAGACAGTGACGGCAACGTTGCGCCTCAAGAACGATGGCAACGTCACCTGGGTCGGGACTGGCGACCATAAGGTGCGCTTGGGCTACCGCTGGTACACCACCGCTGGCCAGGAGCTGGCTATGGCGGATATCAGGGCCTCGCTGCCCTTCAACGTGAAGCCGGGCTGGCTGGTGGTCTTCGAAGAGGTCAAGGTGCAGGCTCCGCCAACGCCGGGTAGCTATATCCTGCGTTGGGACATGATCGAGGAGCCAGACAACTGGTTCTGGAAAAAGGGCTCTCCCAGGGAGGACATCCGCGTGGAGGCTCAGGCGGCCGAGGCCCCTTTGCGGGATTACGGAGTCGCCTGGCTTGACTACAGCGTGCCGCGGACCATACAAGCCGACGCCGTGACCACGGCCAGCTTCAAGCTCAAGAACGAAGGCGCCAATAGTTGGCCTGCCGGAGGCGCCAATCCTGTTCATCTGGCCTATCACTGGTTCACTCCCAGTGGGCAATTGGCGGGCTGCTGGGATGTCTTTCGCACCAGCCTGCCAGACAATGTGCCGCCCGGATCAGGGGTGAATTTAGCCAACGTAGCCCTGAAATCTCCAGCCACCCCTGGGCAATACGTGCTGCGCTGGGACCTGGTGAAGGAGGGAGTAACCTGGTTCTCAAAAGAGGGAGCGGCACCATTAGAGATGACCGTTGAGGTGGCCGAGGGGGGTATCCCTTCAACTCCCTGGCAGGCTCGGGCCAGCCATAACCAGGCCGATGTGGGCAAAGCCTTTGACAAGGACCCGGATACCTTCTGGGATAGCAAGGTCGCACAGCAGCCGGGCATGTGGTACGAACTCGATCTGGGCCAGATCCAAACCGTTGAGCGGATCAAGATAGAGAGTCCTGGGCGGGGCTTCGCCGTGGGCTTCATCTTGAGCGTCTCCACCGACCGGGCCGACTGGAAGGTGGTACGTGAGATGTCCCTCAACTGGATGGCCATTGATGCCAGCTTCACTCCCCGCCCGGTGCGCTACATCAAGATCGAGCAGACGGGAACTCCCACTTGGGGTGCTCATTGGCTCATCAGTGAGATCACCGTAGGCTTGGCCCATCCCTAATCCGTATTTACGAGCCTACGAGTTCACGATTATTACAGGAGATGATACCATGACGACGAAGCGAATATCCTTCAGCATACCGACGGCGCAGGAGAGGTTAGCCGCTTTGGGGCTTACGGGGGAGGAAATCGAACGCAGCCTGGAGTTGGTGGAACAGAAGTACGACCCTGTGGATCAACTGGTCCCTGGGGAGTACACCATTGAGCTGCCCATCGAAGAGAGAGGCATCCCCCTCCGCACTAATCAAGATGTGATCAATGCTTTTTACGCAGCCGCGAAAGAAGTTGGGGAGAACGGCTGGAATTGGCTAAGCCGGGCTGGGTTAACCGGCCTGGTAAACGATCGCCAGGGAGACTATAAAGGGCCAGCCATTGATGACCTGCCCGGCTTGACCGCAGTGGAGAAGGCCAGCATCAAGGCTATTTTGGGCTTAACCGGGGCCCCACCCGCTGAGGCCGTGCCCAGTGTCACCTGGGTTGGCCCCACCGTCAATTGTGATAGCGGTCGCTCTGGCTACCAGATCGAGATGATCGTTGTCCACTTCACCGCCAGCGGCAGCAGCACAGGCACGGTATGTTGGTTCACGAGTCCTCAGAGTAAGGTCAGCGCCCATTACGTCCTTGACCGTGATGGCAGGATCGTTCAATTGGTCAAAGACGGAGACACCGCCTGGCACGCTGGTCTACCTGAGGACCTGGTGAGAAACGACACCATCCGGCCCAACTCCCGGTCCATCGGCATCGAAATCGTGAACTGGGGCCTTCTGGAGAAAAAGGATAACAAGTACTTCAACTGGACGGGGAACGAGTATCTGGGGCAAGTGGTTGAGGCCGGGGGCAAATACTGTGAGCCGTACACCGCGGCCCAGTACGAAAGCTTGATCGAGCTGGTCTCCTACCTCTGCAAGCGCTACAGCGTACCCATCCAGTACCCGCCCCTGGGGCCCGGCATCTATTACGAAAAGGCCCAGGATTTGGCCGATTTCAAAGGCATCCTGGGCCACAGCGCCATTAACAAGGGTAAGTCCGACCCCGGCCCCCATTTCGACTGGGCCCGCCTGATGGATGGCCTGCGAGATGGCGTAAATCCGTAAATTCGGGAATAGGCAGTGGCAGGCGAGCCCGCCCCGCCCCATTTTCCACCGCCGCCAGCCCGCCCCCACTGAAACCCTTTCAGTGTGATCAGTGCTCTCAGTGCCTCAGTGATTCTGTCCCTCCACCACCCCAACCTCCTCCTCCGCCAATCCATACAACTCATACACCAGCGCGTCAATCTCCGCGTCGAGCCGTTCAATGCACC
>CAYUPJ010000097.1:0-15866 GCA_964446635.1 uncultured Anaerolineae bacterium | reverse complement strand
GCAGAGGATAGCACATAATTCGCAATTTGGCCAGTGCGTTTACGCGAAAGTACAGCTGAATGTACCAGTTTCCCAATTTACCAATGCAAAGGAGACGAAGGGTGGACAGATTGCCGTTTTTCTCTCATCAAGATTTTCGCCTTACCCTGTTCTGGATTATTCATTTCACCACATTGAGCCTGTTTGGCCTTGAGATGCTGTACGTTCTCTTCATCTGGCTGCGGGGGCGGGTGCCCGGTCTCGCGCCCGACGCATCGAGGCTCAGGAAGCTGGGAGCGGTGATAAAAATCGTGCTGGGGGTGGTTTTCAGCCGCTATCTGTTGGTTGCGCTCAAAGCCTTGATCAGGGATGGGCTACTGCATTTGCCCTTGTACGAGAGGAGCAGGTCCCGTTGGCTGGCTCACATCGCCGCTTTTGCCAGCTTTGTCCTTCTGGGCATCCTTTCCACCATCACCGGTCTGGCCGTGGAGTTCCTGTACCCCATATTTCACATCGAGCATCCCATCGTGCTCATGCTGATTAACTTCGACCATCCGGTGACGGCTTTAACTAATGAGTTTCTGAATTTGGCCCTCCTGGCTGGGCTGATTATCATCGTCTACCGTCGCTTTGTGCTGAAGGACGCGCAATTGCGTACCATCGTCGCCGACAAGGTGGTGTTGGGCTTTCTGTTCGCCATCGTCCTGACCGGCTATCCGCTGGAGGCTTTACGCCTGTTGGCCGATGAGATTACCAAGGGGCCACTTCAGGCTACAGCGGTATTTGGCTTCATCGGCTATTCGTTGTCACGCCTGATCAAGCCCCTCAACTGGCCCTGGGAGACACTGCACTTCTGGACGTTTTTCTTCCATTTCGGGATCGTCAGCCTTTTGATGCTCTATATGCCCTTCAGCAAGTTCTTCCACGCGCTGATGAGCCCGCTGGTTGTGGTCATCAACAAGGTAGCCGAGGAGAAGGCTCACCGGGAAAGTGGTTTTCATGCGGAGGAGTGAGATGCCCAAAATTGATCCGTCGTACTTCAGTATCAGGCAGTTGTTGGAATTGGAGGGGTGTACCCGCTGTGGCGAGTGCATCACGCGGTGCCCCACCTTCACAGAGAAGGAGCTTGACGAGATCACCCCGCTGGATAAGATCCACACTCTGAAGGGATTCATCAAGGGGGAGTACGGCGGCTTCCTGGCCCGCTTGTTCGGCTACCGTCCACCGACCGAGGAGGGCATCGCCCGCTGGTCGCGCGGCACCTACGACTGCACCCTCTGTGGTCGCTGTCGCGTGGTGTGCCCGGTGCACATTGACACCCGTCCCTTGTGGATCGCCATGCGCGAGCAGTTGGTGGAGCTGGGCGAGTATCCGCAGTTGATGGACACCCTGCGCAACACCGTGACCGCCAATTATAACATCTCTGGCGACCCCAACGAGAACCGGCTGGGCTGGAGTGCCAACCTGGAACACGTGCCGGAGGGTATGGAGCATCGCGCGGGGGCTGAGGTGGTCTACTTCATGGGTTGTGTGGCTGCTTTCTACCCGATGGTCTACAGCGTACCCCAGACCATGGTCCAGATCATGGACAAAGCCGGATTGGACTTCACTACCCTGGCCGGCAAAGAATGGTGTTGCGGCTTCCCGCTGATTATCGCCGGCATGGGGAAGTGGGCTGTAGAGCTGATCCGCCACAACGTAGAGGTCGTGCGGGCCCTGGGAGCCAAGACCCTGATGGCTGCCTGCCCGTCGTGCTTCCACACCTGGAAACACGATTATCCGCACATTATCGGCGAGCCGCTGGGGTTCGAGGTGGTTCACGCCACCGAGCTACTGGCCGATCTGATTGGGGCCGGCCAGATCGAGTTGAAGGGTTTCCCCGACCCGGTCACCTACCATGACCCTTGCGACCTGGGGCGGACCAGCGGGGTCTACGATGCACCGCGGCAGATCATCCGCAGTGTGCCCGGCATTTCCTTCACCGAGATGGAAGACCACCGGGAGCGCTCGCTGTGCTGTGGCGGGGGTGGCGACGTGGAGATGGCCGACCGGGAGCTATCGGCCGCCGTGGCGCGGCGACGTTTGGAGCAGGCCCAGGCCACAGAAGCCAAATGGATCGTGACCGCCTGCCAGCAGTGCAAGCGCACCCTGCTGACCGCTGCCCGCCAGGAGAAAATCCGCCTGCGGACAATAGATGTCAGCGAATTTGTCTGGCAGGCGATGGAGTCTTAGTTATCTTGGAAGTTGGACGTTGGAAGTTGAATTGTCAGACTTTCCAACTCCTAACCTCCAACCTCTAACCTCTAAAAAAGAAAGGAGCAGAACCATGAAGATTGACAAGTACGAATTCCCCGACGATCTCTATTACGACAAAGAGCATAACTGGGCCCGAGTGGAGGGTGACGTGGTCACCCAGGGGCTGACCGACTTTGGGCAGGACCTGGCTGGCGAGATCGTCTACGCCGAGGTGCCCCGGGTAGGGCGCGATGTGCAGCAGGGGCAGCCCTTCATGTCCATGGAGTCGGGCAAGTGGGTGGGCCGCATCAAGGCCATCGTCAGCGGCAAGATCGCCGAGGCCAACGAGGAAATCGAGTGGGAGAGCACCATGATCAACGACGACCCGTACGGCGATAGCTGGCTGGCCAAGATCGAGGCCGCTGATCTGAGCGAGCTGGACAACTTGATGCGCCCCTCTGCTCCCGCCTTCGCCGAATTCATCGCTGCCGAGCGGAAAAAGTACGGGAAGTAGGCTACATTTCCCCTCCCTCGGAGGGAGGGGCTAGGGGAGGGTGAGCCCGCCATCAAAAAGCTCACCCCCTCCCAGCTTCCTCCTCACAGAGGGAGGAGGTTGACGGCCTTCTTCGAGCCGAGCTCTCTTCCGCATTGCCACAACAGCACAACCTATGATAAGACAACGGCAGGCTGTGGTCGGTACACAGCCTTTTGCCAGGCTCTCGCCGACACCACCCGCATCGCCATTTTGTACGAACTGGCCGAGGGACGCAAGAACGTCAGCGAATTGGTTGAGGCCCTGAGCAGCCCACAGGGCACGGTATCGCGCCATCTCAAAGGGCTGCGGGAGAGACAGATGGTGAACACCGAACGAGATGGGGTTAACGTGTACTACTCGCTGGCCGATCCTCGCATCATCGGAGCTTTGAACCTGCTCCGCGAGGTGATGGCCGACATCCTGACACGGCGTGGGCGTCTGGCGGAGGCGCTGGCGTCGTAGGTGCCGAAAACGGAGGCGAGGATTCATGAAGATAGCCGTCGGCTCATTGGGAGCCAATTTGGATGCCTGGGTGGGGGCCCGGTTCGGTTACTGCCCCCAGTTCGTCGTCGTGGATACCGAGACGATCGGCCAGGCGGTGGAAGCATACAGAGCTGGAACACTGACATAGGAGGAATCTTGGCTATGAGGATTGGCGTCTTGGTCCTTGAGGGACCATACCAACATCAGGCCGCCGATTCGGCTTATCACTTCACGAAAGCGGCGTTGGCCAGGGGGCACGAGATTGTGGGCATCTTCCTGTACACCGACGGCGTCAACAACGCCAACCGCTTCATCAAGCCACCGGGCGAGCGCAACATCGCTCAGATGTGGGACGAACTGGGAGCGCAGGGGATAAACATCGTGGCCTGCACCGCCTGCGCCAAGTTCCGCGGCCTGACCAAGGACTTGACGGTAGACCATGTGCGGCTGTCGGGTTTGGGCTCCCTGGCGGAGTTCATCCAAGCCGCCGACTAGAGCGATATGAAACTATACAATCTGGGCCACGTGCCGTGGCTCGAATCACAGCTCATCTACCACGCCCTGCCGCGCCTGGACATGGAGGGTCTGGTTCTCGTGGCTCCCGCGGAGCCCTACGTATGCATCGGCTACCATCAGGACATGACCCAGGAGGTAGACCTCGACTATTGCCGCGCTCATGGCATCCCCGTATTCCGCCGCGAGGTGGGCGGCGGGGCAGTCTACCTGGATGGCAATCAGCTCTTCTATCAGGTGGTGTTGCACAAAGACAGTCCACTGGGCTTATCAGACAAAGGGGCTTTCTATCGCACGCTGTTGGAGCCGGCGGCCGAAACCTATCGCCAGATGGGGATCGCTGCTCGCTTCAAGCCCGTCAACGACATCATCACCGCTGAGGGGCGCAAGATTTCAGGCACCGGCGCGGCCGAAATCGGAGACTACCTGATCCTGGTGGGCAATATCATCATGGACTTCGACTACGACACCATGGTCCGCGTCCTCAGGATGCCCGATGAGAAGTACCGCGACAAGGTCTACAAGAGCCTGCGCGAGAACCTGTCTACCATCAAGCGGGAACTAGGGGCAGTGCCGTCGCTGGAGGAGATCTCCGATGCTCTGGCGGCCAACTACCAGGCGGTGCTGGGGCCGCTGGAGAAGGCTGAACTGCCGCCCGCTGTCTACGACAAGGTGGCTGAGCTCGAGCAGACTTTTACCACCAACGAGTGGCTGTACAAACGGGGCAAGCGGCGCGAGGAACGGCAAGTGAAGATTGCCACCGGGGTGGAGGTGGCCCAGCGGATGTACAAGGCCCCTGGCGGGCTGATCAGAGCCACCGTGGAGACCAGAGAGGGGTACATCGCCGCAGTGGCCCTGAGTGGCGATTTCTTCTTCTATCCGGCTGACAAGTTGGAAGCTCTGGAGGCAGCCCTGGCCGGGGTGGAGCTGAGGGCAGTCGAATCGGCCATTGCGGAGTTCTATCAGAGAGAGGGGATTGAGTCGCCGGGGGTGACCCCGGCCGACTTCGCCAGGGCGCTGACAGGACAGGGAGCATGAACGTCGTCACCGCGACCTATGCCGGGGATGAACGGGCGGTGGTGGAATCGTCGGGGGGGCGGACCTTCGTCGTTGACCAGCGGGTCAACATCGGGCGGGAGGGGGCGAAATTCTGTCCCGTCGAGCTGATCGCTGCCTCCCTGGGGGCCTGAATGGTGCTGACCATGGCCGCGGTCGCGGTCAGCAAGGGCATAACCCTTGATAAGCTAGAAGTTCGGGTAGAAACCCACATAGAAGAGGCCGATCAACGGCAGAAAACTACTTTCAGCACTTCGGTGGATTTGGGTTCGGGCTTGACCGAGCGTGAGCAGAAGATTCTCTTCAACTCGGCCTGCCACTGTGAAGTGCATAAACTGCTGAGGGGGTCTATCGGGTTAAGTGAAACCCTAACCAACTAATGGACTCCCGAACTTGTTTGGGCATTGCCAGAGTGGTCTTCGTGTTCCAGCAATCTGCACCGCAACGAGAACACCTCAACAAGTTGAGGACTCCACAAGTTGACCCAGCACCTGTGCACGCCAAATGCTAGGCCAACTATCACAACACGAGCAGTTCCCTGAACCCATCCTCGCCCTTGAAGGGGCCTACCACAGCCAGGTTCAGCTTCTCCTGCGAGAAAAGTTTCTGTGCTACCCTCCGGATGTCGGCTGCGGTGATGGCCTCGATTTCCTCTATTGCCTCCTCGTAGGTTAGGATTTCAGAGAAGAGTATCTCCTGAGAGCCGAACCACAGAGCTACACTGAAACTGTCTTCCATGAAGAGCAACAGTTGCCCTTTGATAAAGTCCTTGGCTCTGGTTAGCTCTTCGGATGGTATCTCTTCTTGTCTGAGCTTGTCCCACTCCTCTAGAATGGCTTCGATAGTAACCCCAACATGCTGTGGATCAACGCTCGTATAGGCTCCGATCACGCCGGTATCATACAGCGCACTCATGTAGGAATCAATGCTGTAGGCCAGGCCTTGTTTTTCTCTGATGCCGGTGAAGAGCCGAGAGCCCATACCCTCCCCTAGCACAGTGTTGAGTAGGCGCAGGTTGAGGCGATCGGGGTGATCACGAGGAAGGCCAGGTACACTTAGACAGAGATAGGCCTGCTTTGTATCCTTGTTGTGAACCCGCACCCGTGGCTCGCTCTGGCCATCTTCAGCCGGTTGGTACGACGCTGCCTCGCCTTTGACCCAGTCACCTAGACAGGCCGCTATTTGTTTTACTGCCGTTTCGTGCTCGACATTGCCCGCTATACTAACCACGGTGTTATTGGGCAGGTAGTGGCTGTTCATATAATCCAGTAGCCCGTCCCGATTCAGGTTGGTGATGCTCTCCTTGGTGCCGGCGACATCGCGCCCAAGGGGATGGTCGGGCCAGACCAACTGATTGCTCAGTAGGTGAAGCAGTTCATCAGGCGTGTCCAGAGTCAGGTTGATTTCTTTGATGATGACGTCTCGTTCTTTGTCAATCTCGGATGGGGCAAACCTGGCGTGGCGGAGCATGTCTGCCAGCACATCAATGGCCGTATCCAGGTGATAGTGGGGTACCCGGGTCCAATAGGTGCTCTCTTCCTGGCCTGTGCTGGCATTGAGGAAGCCGCCGATTCGTTCGATAGCGGTGGCGATGTCCCTGGCCGTGGGGCGCTTCGCCGTGCCTTTGAAGAGCATGTGTTCGATGAAGTGGGATGCCCCACTCTGCTCATCCGATTCGTAGCGAGAGCCCACACCGATGAAGAGAGTGATGCTCGCTGAGTGGGTGTGCGGCATTGTTGAAGTCAAGATACGTAGGCCGTTATCGAGGATGGTTCTTTGGTACATTGCTTCGTCTAGCCTCAAACAAAAAACTGCGGTCCCGGTTTAGCCAGGAAGCCGCAGGCATTTTCCGACCCATCACTTAGCTAAGTAATCGGCACCAATACCCGCTTCGGCAACCCGGCTATCATAGCTCAAACCTGAGCCTTAGACCCGTGGCTTTGCGCGCCCCCTCTTTCGAGGGGGTAACCTTTGTCGGCGGACACTTCAATTTAGCAGGTTACTATCTAATTAGTATAATTATATCATAAATCTCAATATTTTGTCAAGTTTTTACTGGATCTGCAACCTTAAAATATTCGAGGCTATTCACTTCGATCCGTCAGCGTTCGATTCCGACGGCACATTTTGTGGTTCAAGGAACGCCTCCACCACCTTGGCGTCCAACTAGGGTGCCGTCGGCAGTTGAAAGTCTGCTCCGATGATGAGGCGGATGTCAACTTCACTATACGATCCAGTATACTTTTGGATGTTGTTCTCCGAGACGTTCAGCAACCGCGCCAGGCATTGGATGGTGTATTCTTTGCCCGTGAAGTCCACAATCATTGTGGTTGGGTAGTCGAAACGTTCGGCGTTGCCAAACTCCACCACCTGGAAGCCCTTCTCTTTCAGGAAAGCGCCGGTCTGGATCGCCAGGTTGCCAATGGTGGAGCCGTTGTGCACAATGATCTTCGCCCCTTCCGCGGCTAGCTTCTCTCTTTCCCCGGCCTCTTCTTCCGCGGCGACTGCTTCCGTGGGGGTGGTGAAAATCTCGTCCACCACGGCGCGAATCTCTTCCCGGAGGGGAATCAGAACCTGGGCCCCGTTGGGTGTGGTGGTATCCACGGTCATGGAGCTATCAATCACGGCGGTCTTGATGTGCTCGTTGTCTATTTGACTGGCCAATTGAGCCAGGTTGACCATCTCGTCGAGTTGGAGATCTGTTTGGACCGCATCGCCCACGGTCTTCAGCAGTTCGGGCAATTTGGGCAACAACTGGGGTAGCATTCCAAGGCGCAGAACCTTGTCGCGCACGGCCAAGATGACCTGTTGCTGGCGCCGCAGCCGGTCGAAGTCACTGCCGGTGTGGCGGGTGCGAGCGTATTTGAGAGCCAGCTCACCGTCCATGTGGTGGGAGCCTGCGGGGATGTAGAGGGGATCGTAGCCATAGGCATTATCGGGGTATTGGGGGTCATAGATCTCTTTTTCTACGTAGATGTCTATCCCGCCTATGGTGTCTATGGCCTTGATAAAGCCGCTGAAATTGACGCGGATGTAGTAGTGGATGGGGATGCCAAAGTTATACTGCACCGTTTTGATGGCCAAGGCAGGCCCGCCACCGGGGTGTTTCTTCAGGTCGCCGGTATAGTGGGCGGTGTTGATGCGATTCTCGCCGTAGCCGGGGATGGGCACCCACAAGTCGCGAGGGATAGAAAGCATGCCCGCCGTTTTGCCCTCAGGATCGAGGGTCAGCACGATCATGGTGTCGGTGCGCCAGGGGCCATATTGGCCCTCTCTCTCGTCAATGCCCAGGAGGAGGATGTTCACCCGCTCTTTTTTCTGCCAATCGGGCAGGGGCTCTCCGCCGGTGCTGATGTTGGTTTTTCTCTCTGGCTGTTGGCCGGCGATGGGGATGGAGGGTAGTAAGTTCACACTGGGTAGCGAGGGAAGTTGAGCATGGGCTACGAGCTCTCTTACGGTGACATAAAAGAAGTAACCGAAGTAGATCCCGCCTAATATGAGGATCGCGGAGAACACGCCCAACAACAGCCTAGACCAGGAGGAGTGACGGGTTCTCGACTTACGGCTCATGTAATTGCCTCCACATGTAGCAAATAAGTGTGTTGCACCTGGCCCGCTTTGGAAAGAGGCCCAGGTTGGCGTGTATTATAACACATTTCCCTCGACAGGGCAAAAAATAACTGCCTACTCCGAAGGGATATTGGTTACATAAAGTTTGTTGCCGCTGACGAAGTAGAGTAGATTGAACTCCTCGATGGCAAAGAGGCCCTTCAATTCATCGAATGCCTCATTGCCTTCGATAGCTCTGAATTGCCGCAGGAAGCTCCCCTCTTTGGTGAGCTGCACAATGCGCTTGTTGCCCGCATCGGCTACGTAGAGACACTGCGACTCTTCGCTGGTGAACAGGGCGGTGGGGTTCTGCAAGGGCTCGTAGAGTCCCGTTATCTCGAAGGGTGCTGGCTGGCCATTGTCAAACTTCAGGATCCGCCCATCGGCGTAGAGGAGGTAGGTTGGGCCGGCGATGGCCATGTCCACCACCCCTGCCAGGTCTACCTCTCCCGGAGCAGGGAAGTAATCCTCGGGTGAATCACCGTAATCGGGTTCGTAGCGCAGGATTTGGTTTAAGCTCGAATCCAGCAGATAGAGATTCCCTTTATAGCTTCCTACTATCTGCGGTTGGATCCACCTATCGTCTCTGCCGAGAGGCAGCACGCGGATACCGTTCTGCCGCACGGGGTCGTATTCCAATAACGAGCCCACGCTCTCCAGCACAAGGAGACTGCCCCTCAACCGCCCGCCCTCGGCCTTTGCCCAAGCCATGTCCACCAGCTCACCCACCACGATGGGGTCTCGCTGGTCCCCCTTGCGCAGGAGCACTGGCTCCACTTCCAGTTCCTGTAGCCCATGCATGGTCTCGTCGAGAAGATGTTTGTAGACTCGATCAAGCCTCTTGTCCAGGACATAGACATCAATTTCTTTGGCAACGATCACCCGGCCGGGATCGCTATCCGGCTCGCCGTACTCCCATAGGGGTTTTATCCATTCGAGCTCGGTCACTTTGTCAATCTTCTTCAGCATGTAACTAGTCTGGTCTCGCAGGTCGCTCACCTGAGAATCGCCAGGTCTCAGTTCCTCGGCTTGGGCTAAAAAGGCGATGGCTTTCAGCAGATAGTTCCTCACTGTGGCCTCGTCTACCTGTTCGCCGACCTCCATCTGTTGCTGGGCCTGGCTAACAAGCTCTTCAAAGCGGGCTTGCCTGGCTACCCCCTGCCGCCAATAGACGGCGACCACCAGGATGACGACGATGACGGGGATGGCGATGGCGATGCCCATCCAGAGGTTTCTACCCTTCTCGGCTTTCCGAGAGGGCTGGCGTGGCTTTGGGACGCGCTTGCTGGGAGTTGGAACCTCCTCCGGTAGCAGCCTCTTTAGGAAGTCGCCCGTAGCTTTCAAGGCGTTGGCCAGCAGTGACGACATCCTGTCCTCCAGGCCACTCCAGTCAGGGCGGGGGAGGCGCTCCTTTATTGGTGCTTCAAGTCTAGGCCTCGCAGGCTGTCTGACGGCTTCGGGTTCAACTTTGGGCCTGGCGGGCGGCCTGATAGCTTCGGGTCTAACTCTGGGCCTTTCCTCCACTGGGGCAACTTGGATGAGCATGGCAGAGGTGTCTCCTTCGCCAGCTAGCCCCTCCAAATTGGCCAGGGCCGGCTCTACATCTTTCCCAACGACGGCCTGGGCGAGCTGTTCTTGGCTGACTTGTTGAGCCAGGGAGCCGCTGGTCAGGAGGATGACATCTCCAATCCCCACTTTACTGCGGTAGAGGCGCATCGGCATCCCTCTCTTAAAGCCCAGGGGCGTGGCCTCTTCAGCGGTTAGCTCAGTTGGGGGAGTTTCTGGGAAGGACGATAGCTTTCCTTGATAGGACACGTACGCTGCCGTCGGTCCTGCTTGGGCGATGTAGACGTTTCCCTCCCTGAGCACGGCGCAGGTGACTCCCCCCGCCCGTTGTTCATGGGGAAGCGATTTGAGATTCTCCTGCAACAGATAAGAATTCGCAGCTCCTATGGCCTGGTGCAGCTTCGCCGTGACACTGCCCTGGAATTGGAAGAACTCCTCGCCAATGATCCGGATCATCTCTCTGTAAATCTGGTCCCGCCCCACGGGGTCGCCCGTCACCTCAAGGATGATGTACAGGCTCTCCTTCTTGCTTTTGCGGAGGATGGCACGAGCCGGCTTCACCGCGGCCACGTTCGTAACCCGTTCCTGCCGGACCCCAGCGACGAGACTCAGCTTGCCCATAATGATTCGCACTTTTGGACTCATAGTTGGACCTCCGTTAAGTTGTCTCTTCTAGCTCCCGAAATATCTCCTCGGCGTGCTCCAATAGCAATTTGATGCGTTCGGGAGGCGTCTGCTTCACCTGGAAGTACCGTTCGAGCATTTGGTGGGGCGTCATTTCTTCGATGGGCTGATTGCCCAGGCGCAGCCGCACTTTGCGCTCCACGTCCTTGACAATGGCCGCGATATAGAAGGCCCCCGCCAGGGCACGACGGATCTCGTCCTCGTTGATGAGGGCTTCCTTTTCAGCGGCAGTGTGGATGATGACCCGCACCACAGCGTCCTCGATGTCGCGATCTGCAATGGCCTCCAGCACCTCGGCAGTGGGATCATCGCTTCGCGCATCCACCTCGACGGTGACGAAGGGGCGGGCGTCGGTTTTCACGAACTGCCAAGTAGCCTGCCCTCGCTCTACCTCAACCACCACGAAGCCCTTATCCTCCCGCTCCTCGCCGAAGTCTATGCGCTCGATGCTGCCGCTGTAGATCACGGGGGGCTCCTCGTTCAAAACCTGGTGTTTGTGGATGTGGCCCAGAGCCACGTAGTCGAAGGCCGGATTCCTGGCCAGGCTGGGCAGCATGATCACCTCTTGGCCCAGCATGACGCTCCGCTCCGAGCCATATTTTGCTCCCTGGACAGTGGCGTGGGCGGCCAGAATGGTGGGCACAGTCCGATCCAGTTGACTGATCAAGCCATCGGGCCCCTCGACGATGTTGGTTATCCTTTTCAGGAGGAGCTGGTCTATTTCCTCCAGGTTTTTGTTCTTATACTCGTCGCGGGCCAGCAGCGCGCTGCGGGTGATCCAGGGCAGGGCCACGACCTGCACGGGGCCGCCCTTAGTTTCGATGGCGATGACCTCCGGCTTTTTGGCTACGTGGACGTTTTCCACCTCCAGGGTGGCGAAGATCTCCACCGTGATGGCCCGGCCTATGGCGCTGGGGGTATCGTGGTTGCCCGCTATCAGCACGGTTGGGATGCCCGCTGCGGAGAGGCGCCG
The DNA here is from genome assembly GCA_964446635.1 of uncultured Anaerolineae bacterium. Taxonomy (GTDB): domain Bacteria; phylum Chloroflexota; class Anaerolineae; order VGOG01; family VGOG01; genus CAYUPJ01. The sequence goes on along the minus strand of CAYUPJ010000097.1, from coordinate 4,233 downwards.
GATACGCCTGGCGAATTCCCGTTGGTAAGTGGGATTCGGATCGCGGGTCTTGTAGGCATCGCCAGCAAAGACCACCAAGCCGATGCCGTTTGCCAGGGCATAGTCCACCACCTGGTCGTAGGAGCGCAGGAAGTCCGTCAAGCGGGTGCTGAGCCCCGTCGCAGGGTCAATCCGCCCGTAGTTCTCCATCCCCAGGTGGAGGTCGGCGAAGTGTAGCAGTCTAATCATTCGTTACTCCACCTCGTTCATTGGGGTTCTCCGTAGGCAGGCCCTCCCTCTTCGCCGCTTTACAGAGCACATCGTCGGCGGAGATGAAGGTGAGGGGTAGGAGGCCATTTTCGACCAAGGCACGGTTGAAGAGGAGAGCGACGGCTAAATGCACTGCATCGTAGCCACGCAGGGGATGACGCTGGGTGAGGTCAATGGCGAGCTTGATAATCATGGAGTCCATCTGAAGCACATGATACCGCCGAACACAATTGCGCAAGAAGGTAGCAAGGCCTATCCTTTGCTGCTCGACTGAGATCTCGTTCATTCTTCGTCGCTTAGCCAAAGCGGCTGCTACTTCAACCTCGCCGATTTCAGCGATGGCGATCAAATTCTGCGGCTTCTCGTCCATTTTGGCTTCGATGAGCGAGGATACCCATTCGCTTCCACGTTCAGTGATATAGTGCTTCACCATCGCGCTGCTGTCGAAGTAATAGATGCCCATCTATCGCCCCTCGTCACGTTCGGCGATAATGTCCTCCGAAAGAGGCGATACGCCTGTCATCATCTGCCGTACCTCCTCGGCTGTTAAGGCCGGGGTTGAGGCGAAAAGCTCGTTCCATTCCTCCCATGAGATCTTGAGGTGTAGTCCTGCCCTCTCTATTGCTTCCATTGCCCTCTCTCGCTCCGATTTTGCCTTTTGCCGGCGAGTTTCCAACCACTCCTCGACCGCCTCGGCCACGGCTTCACTCACCGCCTCATCCGAAACCAATTCTTGTCGCAACTGCTTTGTCAAGCGCTCCGGCAGCTCTATTGCGATTGTGCTCATCTCACACCTCCCTGCTCCCTTCTAAAACCCGCTATTTCTCTTCAATAGTCATTGGGTTCCTAACGGAAGTTTCTCCAAAATCCTTTGCGCCTCGCGCACGAAATCCTCGGCATCGGCGAGGGAATCTTCGTAAGAGGAAGTCTGGATACTCGCTCAAAGCTTGCTGTTCGTTCTCATTCAGAGTCATCCCATTCGCCTCCTCCTCAACATGCCAAACATGCCAGGAAATCCGCTCCTTTCCTCAAGCCGCTGTTGTCACTACCACCTATTTTACTACAACCTGCCCAATGTTGCAAACCCGTTCTTGTCAAGGTGGGCACTATAGGGTATAATTGACTGTGAGGAATGAGGGAATGGGTAACGAGTCAACGGGGAACAAGTCAACGAGGAGTTGAGAAGAGATTGGATTGCCTCTAGAGTTAGGACCTATCAGTCAACAAGTTCATCAGATGGCTGCCTCGTTCGTGATCGAGGAGCACCGCGATCTGCTGGAGAAGGCCCGAGAGCTTCTGCGCACCGTGGATGCCGAGGAGCTGAAGGCCAAGGTGCACGCCCGCCACGAACGATTTCCCTGGCTGGTGGCCATCCCTGTTCACACTCTCAGCCAGACCTTTTCGCCCCCGCTGCCTCCCGCCGACTTCAGTGTCATCGCTTCCGACGGCTCCTCCATTCCTCCCGACCGCCACAGCCCGCTGCGCTACTACGTGATCAACACCAGCCACGCCGTCATCACTTATGGCAGCCACCCCAACGCCGATTTGGCTTCGGAGGGGCGGCTCTATTTCGAGGATGATGACCTCTACATCTCTCCAGACAGGAAGCGCATTCCTATAGAGGGGACGCGCCTGGGGGTGAAGATGCAGATCGCCGAATTGCAAGCGGCGCTGAAGGCCATCCAGGCAGCACCCAATCCGATGGTAGTGCTGAGGGATGGCCCCCTGATCCTCTGGCAGTTGCAGAATGAGGAGACGGAGGCTAGGGATGAATTCTTGGGCCAATTTCTGGGGTGTTTGGATGGGTTTCGGGCGGCCAGCGTACCGGTGGTTGGCTACATCAGTTACACCGGCAGCCACGACGTAGCTAATGTCCTGCGGGTCTCCCTCTGCCAGGACGATCCTTCGGACTGTGAGCGTTGTTCTCTAGCCGGGGAGCAGCGCGCGCTCTGCCTTTTCCTGGGCACGGCCCTGGATCGGCAGTTGTTGGAGGGCCTCCTTGAGGAAGGCTCGCGCTCTGAGGTCTTCGAGAGTACCTCGGCCATCCTGAAAGAATACAAGAGCCACCACATTCAGTTCTTCTATCTGAACGTGGGTGGTGAGGTCGTCCGCATCGAGGCTCCCCAGTGGGTCATGCGCGATGGGCGGATGCTGGACCTGGTACACGCCCTGGTCTGCGACCAGTGTCAGCGCAGCCCGGACTATCCATCCTATCCCCCGGCCCTGCAGGAAGCCCACGAGCAGGCGGTCATCACCACGGCGGAGAGTCGGCTGGTGGAGGAACTGGTGGAGAGGGCCCTGGCGGAGCGCGGCATCGTCTACGTCCGCTCGGCCAAGGATCGCAGCAAGCGGAGAAGAGGAGTATGAGAATAGGTGAGATTATCGAAACGGGGACTACGGGCTTTGTGGCCGAGAGCCTGGATCCCAAGCTCAACCAGCCACCGGCCCTGGGCAGCCTGGTGAAGGTCGAGGTGGGCGACGGGGCCTGCATTTATTATGGCGTAGTCAGCCACGGCACCACGACTGGTTTGGACCCCGGCCGCCGCGCGGTGCGGCGCAGCACCGCTGAGGTCTACGACGAGGCCATCTACGACGAGCACCCGGAGCTGAGGCACACCCTGCGCACCGAGTTCAGTGTCCTCCTGGTGGGCTGTGTGGAGGACGGAGCCATTCGCCAGCATCTGCCCGCCCAACCTCCGCCCCTTCACTATTCGGTGCATCAATGTACGGAGGAGGAAGTGCGGGCTTTCAGCGAGCGGCTCTACTATTTGCGATTGCTCCTCTCGGCCCTCCCCCCGTCGACGGGGGGAGTGAGGGGGGCGCCCTCCGAGCAACTCCTGGCCGCCCACGTCCGCCAGGCCTATCGCCAGCGGGGCCAGGACCGGGAGTGGCTGGAGCGGGCCGCGCGCGAAATCGCCGCCCTCCTCAAACACGACTACGAGCGGTTGATGACGGTGTTGTTTGCGATTGAGGCTGAGTGATGTAGGTCGATTAAGGATGTGATCGCTAGTGCTGCAGTACAAAGAATGACTTTAAGGCCAATACCCGTGAATGAATGTTCGTTCAGTGACAGCCACGGTAGCGTTGATGTTGATAGGATGAGTTGAATCTGATGCCCAGCCGGTTGCCAAGTCACAAGGTGTTGCGTATCCTTAGGCAAAATCATCGCAGAGGATGGAGAGATGATGTTTGCCACGATGCGCGACGCTTTTGCCCGAGTTGGTGCTTCCTTCAGCTTTGCCCCGTTTTCCAGGATCCTACAGCCTCTTATCGACGAGACCCTGGTCGAACTGGGCGAAGACCAATACCGCAAAGGCACTGTCCTGACACCCAAGCTCTTGGTCTGGCTGGTGCTGGCCTTGACTTTGCGCCGAGACCTCAATGGTCACAAAGTGCTCAATTGGATGGTCTCAGGGTTCCGCTGGTTGCGGTTGTGCTTGCCTGCTCAGTCCCTCATCGTCAAGGACGGAACGGTTAGCCACGCCCGCGTCAGGCTGGGTGTCGAAGTCTTCGGGGTGCTCTTTCACAAACTCATAGCCGCTTTCCGGCCCATTGCGCCTGACTTTCACGGGCTGATGAGCGTGGCCTTCGATGGTACGACCGGCACGATGCCCGACACGGCCAGCAACGTAGAGAGGTTCCACAAGCCCTCTTCCCGGTCAGGCAAGGCCGCCTTTCCGCAAATGCGCATGGTGACCCTGATGGCGTTGTCCGTGCGGCTCATATTGGATGTGGCCCACGCTCCCTATCGGGGCAAAGCCACAGGCGAACGATCCCTGGTCATGCAGATCTTGACTCGGGTGGTGCGCAAAGGACTTCTGTTTCTGCTGGACGCAGGGCTGTACGCATTTGAGATCCTGTGGAACATCGACCAAGCAGATCAGAAGTTCATCGTCAAGGCCCCCAGGAGCTTGAAACTGAAGCCCATCCAATTCTTGCCCGACGGGAGTTTCCTGGCCCAACTGACCCACAAGGTCGAAGACC
>CAYUPJ010000096.1:0-15877 GCA_964446635.1 uncultured Anaerolineae bacterium | reverse complement strand
GGGCGGCGATCATCTATCTAGGACGACGGTTGCCCGCCGCCTCCAGCGGCCTACCCGAGGGCCTGGGACGAGCAGCCCCTGGCCGGAAAGGTGTCTTCTCCCGCGCCACGCCCTCTGCTTGGCCTTGCTCCCGGTGGGGTTTGCCTAGCCGGCCCGGTCGCCCGGACCGCTGGTGAGCCCTTGCCTCACCTTTTCACCCTTACCCTGACGGCGGTATGTTTCTGTGGCACTTTCCGTCGGGTCGCCCCGCCTGGGTGTTACCCAGCACCGTGCTCTGTGGAGCTCGGACTTTCCTCGGACAGCTCTTCCTTTGCAAAGACGAAGCCAGATGGGGGAAAAAGCCGCCCGCGATCGCCTGGCCTACTTGAGCACCGATTTAACTATAGCACAGGCGAGCATAGTTGTCAAGTATTTGACAAAATGTTTCCTCTGGATTATCATTTGAGTCACAGTTAGGACGGAGACGGAGAAGGAATATGACCAAAACCATCGCTGTAGCTGGCAAAGGGGGAACGGGCAAGACGATCGTCGCCGCTTTGCTGATCCAATATTTAGTGGAAAACGGCCTAGGCTCAATATTGGCCATTGACGCTGACCCCAGCACTAACCTGAACTTAGCCCTGGGAGTGCCGGTTTACGAGACCGTAGGTGACATTCGCGAGGAGACGCTACAGGAGGTACAGAGCGGCAGCTCGCTGGGGGGCATGAGCAAGCCCGACTACCTTGACCTCAAGATCCAGCAATCGCTGGTAGAAGAGCGCCACTTCGACCTCCTGGCTATGGGCCGTCCTGAGGGCCCCGGCTGCTATTGCGCCGCCAATAACATGCTACGGCTCTCCATTGATCGTCTCTCTAAATCCTACGATTACGTAGTGATAGACAACGAGGCCGGCCTGGAGCACCTCAGCCGCCGCACCACCAGAGATGTGGACCTCTTGCTCATTGTGGCCGATCCTACCGTGCGCAGCATCATCACTGCTGGCAGAGCGGCGCGTTTAATCCATGAGCTGAGGACCTGGGTAGGGGACATCCGCCTGGTGATCAACCGCGTGCCAAAGGATAGCGAAGGCACACTGAGCCTGGCCCCAGCCTTGCAGCAGGCCGTCGCCGAAAACGGGCTCAAGCTGGTCGGTCTGATCCCAGAGGATCCCACCGTGGGCGAGTACGATGCCAAAGGCTTGCCCCTGGTGGAACTACCGCCTGATGCCCCCGTTCGAGTAGCCATGGGGGAGATCATCAAGGCCCTGGATGGGCTGTAGGGGACGAGCAACTGAGGAATGAGCTAACGAGGTGTAGGTGATGATGAAAGAAGCGATGTTGTACGAGAAGCTGGAAGATAACCGCGTGCAGTGCAACCTGTGCGCCCATCGTTGCCTGATCAAAGAGGGGAAACGAGGCATCTGCCTGGTGCGGGAGAACCGCGACGGCACTCTCTACACCCTGGTCTACGGGCGGACCATCTCGCAGGCCGTGGACCCCGTGGAGAAGAAGCCCCTGTTTAACTTCTACCCAGGTACCACTGCTTTCTCCGTAGCCACTGTGGGCTGTAACTTTCGCTGTGATTTCTGCCAGAACTGGGAAATCTCCCAGGCGGTGCGAGATGAGCACCTGATCCTGGGACGGGAGGCGACACCGGAGCAACTGGTAGCCAACGCTAAACACTATGGCTCCCAGAGCATCGCCTACACCTATACCGAGCCCACCATCTTCACCGAGTACGCCTACGATACAGCTAAGCTGGCCCACCAGGCGGGAATAGCCAATATCTATGTCACCAACGGCTACATGACCGAAGAGATGCTGGAGGCCTTCGATCCCTACATGGACGCCGCCAACGTTGACCTCAAGGCCTGGAGCGATGAGTTCTATCGCAAATATTGCGGGGCCCGGCTGCAGCCCGTCTTGGACAGCCTCAGGAAGATGAAGGAGTTGGGCATCTGGGTGGAGGTAACGACGTTAGTCATCCCCACGCTGAACGACACAGAGGAGGAGCTCCAACAGATCGCCGAGTTCATCGCCCAGGAGCTAGGCGTGGAGACGCCCTGGCACGTCAGCCGTTTCCACCCCCAGTATAAACTTGCCAACAAGCCCCCTACCCCGATAACCACCCTCAATCGGGCGCGCGAGATCGGGCTGGCCGCTGGCCTGCGCTACGTCTACCAGGGCAACGTGCCCGGCAGCGAAGGCGAGAACACCTTCTGCTATAACTGTGGGAAGCTGCTCATCGGTCGCTATGGCTATCGCATTATGGATTATCACCTCAAGGACTCGAAATGTGTCTACTGCGGGGTTGAGATAGACGGCGTGGGACTATGAGTCCATAGGTCCAGACCCTTAGGGTTTTCAAAACCCTAAGGGTCTCAGGAACGATCATATCATGCCCAAGATCAAGACCAAGTTTCAGCTCTCAGCGGGGGGAGTGATCTTCAGGGAAAGCGAGGGCATCGAGGTGGCCCTCATCGCCACCAAGGGCGGAGAGGTCTGGAGCCTGCCCAAGGGGCTGGTTGACAGAGAAAGAAACGAGCCTTTGGAAGACGCAGCCCTTCGCGAGGTGCAGGAGGAGACGGGACTCCTCGGCCGGGTTCTGGAGCGCATTGACAAGATAGAGTATTGGTACCGTTGGGAGGAGGACAACGAGCCGGTTCGCTATCACAAAATCGTCTACTTCTTCCTCGTCGAGCATCAGGGAGGGGACATCAAGGATCACGACTTCGAGGTGGACGAAGTCCGTTGGTTCTCCCTGGCCGAGGCCGAGAGGATAGCTTCTTACGAAAGCGAGCAGGAGATCCTGCACAGAGCCGGTGAACTTCTAGCCAAGCGTTGTCAAATTGAGTAACGAGGCAATGAGTAACGAGTCAACAAGTCGCCCGCTACCTCATGGACCCGTTGATTCGTTGCCTCGCCAAGAGGAGGTGAGCAGATCAAATGGAGAATATCGGTCACCAATCTACCAGTGTACCGATTTACCAATGTACCACTTATGTAAGAGGCAGAACGACGATTTGAGGGGTATGGTGGGTGGGGTGTTCCTGTACCCGCACGTCGGCCTGGAAGACCTGACGGATGCTCTCCTCGCGCAGCACCTCGGCCGGGCTGCCGTTGGCTACCACCTGCCCCCTATCTAGCAAGATCAGGCGATCGAAGTAAAGGGCGGCCAGGTTCAGGTCATGCATGGTGGCTAATACCGTCAGGTTTTCCTGGCGATTCAGGCGCTTGATCAGCTCCAGGATCTCGACCTGATGATTTATGTCGAGATGCACCGTAGGCTCGTCGAGGAGGAGGATCTCAGGTTCCTGAGCCAGGGCCATGGCCATGATGACCCGCTGTTTTTCGCCCCCCGACAACTCGTTAAAGGGCCTCTCTGCCAGGGCCGAGGTGGCGGTCAGCTCCATCTTCTCTGTCACCACCTGACGATCGCGGGGGCCTGCGCCCAGGATGGGGCGTACGTGAGGCGTGCGGCCCATCATCACCATCTCGTAGGCGCTGAAGGCGAACGGCATGGTCAGCTCCTGGGGCACCACGGCTACCCTTCGGGCGATCTCACGGCGGCTTAATTCGCGGATGTTGCGCCCATCAAGGTAAACGTGGCCGCGCTTGGGGGCCATAAGGCCGCTGAGGACCCGCAGCAGCGTCGTCTTGCCTGACCCATTAGGCCCGATGAGACCCATCAGGTCCCCCTCCGGCAAGCCCAGGCTAACATCCCCAAGGACAAGGCCATCATAGTAAGAGAAATCTATGCCTCGCGCTTCGAGGGCGATATTATCCATCTCTTCCTCCGACGTTGATCCAATCCCACGATTTCGCAAACCAAATCCATGTCCAACATGAAGACCTGGCACAGGGCAGCTACCAGCACGCTCTTGCCTACGCCAGACCCGGTGCTCTGGATCATGACCGCCTTAGCAGGTGACTTCTGAGCCATAGGTATTCCCTTGCAAATGGCAGGTATCGTTGAGCAACGAAAGGGTCGCCCACCTCTCATCGAAGTCCAGCCAACTGACGGCCGCCAAGTCCTGGCGTATCCGCCATTGCTCTGAAAGTGGGATGCCCAGGGCATGGCAGACGATGACCCTCGCTGGCCCTCCATGCGTTACGACTACCACTATCCTCCCAGGGTGTGCAACGATGATCCCGTTGATGGATTCCATCACCCGCAGGCTCATCTCCAACAAGGTCTCGCCATTAGGAGGGTGTACTGCTGCAGGGTTGGTCAGCCAGCGGTTGAACCATTCAGGAGCGATTTCCGCGATCTCCTGGTAGGTCAGGCCGTCCCAATCGCCGAAGTCAAGCTCGGCCAGCTCGGCGATGGTGATGACCTCAAGGCCATGGGAGGCAGCTATCATCTGCGCCGTCGTTAACGCCCGTTTGAGGGGGCTGGAGTAGACAGCCGCCAGCGATTGGCCAGCCATCCGCCTGGCCAGGGCGGCTGCCTCAGCGCGACCTCGAACGCTCAGCGGTGGATCCAGCCGCCCAACATAGCACCCCTTCATCTCTGACTCTGCGTGTCGCACCAGGATCAAGCGGGTCAAACTATCACTCCTCTTCCCAGAAGAGCGATCATCCCCAGGGCTAACACCTCGCTAATCTCACAAAGAGCTCCGTATGTGTCGCCTGTCAGCCCACCGAGGGCCTTACTGAACGAGCGATTGATCAAGGCAGCCATCAGCCAGATGCCGCCGAAGACGACCAATCCCCAAAAGCGAAGGAGCAGGAAGGCCAGGCCAACCATCAGGAGCGTGGCGACGACGAAGTCCCTGCCCCTGACGTGTTCGCTGAAGAACCGTCCCATTCCTTCCTCCCTGGCCGCAGGATAGAACAAGGCCGCCTGGACCAATGCCCAGCGCCCCAAAGCAGGTGCCAGGGCAAGCGCCTGGAGCTGGAGAGTTGTTGATAGTTCGTTAAGAAAAGACGCTTTGAGCAGAAGTGCGCAGAATACGGCCAATGCGCCGAAAGTGCCAACAGAGCTATCCTTCATGATGGCCAACTTCTGCGTCCGCGTTCTTCTGCTTAGCATGGCATCGCTCGTATCGGCCAGGCCGTCCAGGTGCATTCCACCGGTGAGCACCACCCAGCTCACCGCCAGAATAACGCTGACCAATGGGGCGGACCAAAGGCGCGTGAGCAGTCTGCTGGCCAGGACAAGAAGCCCCCCTATCAGCGCCCCCACCAGGGGGAAGTAGGCCGACCCAACCACTACCCCTGCGGTGGGTGCTTTCCTCGAAGGAATAGGTATGATGGTTAAGAAACGAACCGCTTCCAGAAAATCCATCGCTCCTACCTTGACAACGTTAGATTTCATCCCAGGCGTCATTGCGAGGCGCGCTGTTTGCGCCGAAGCAATCCCCTAGCGCGCTTGGAGATTGCTTCGCTCCGCTCGCAATGACAACTGTAACATTGTCGAGCTGCTCAGGCTAAAGCTTCTCAGATACGCCGGCCTGGCTAAAAGTGGCCATCTCGTTCAGAATCTTGACTGCGGCCTCCACGATGGAGATGCCCAGAGCAGCGCCTGTGCCCTCGCCTAACCGTAGGCCGAGATAGAAGAGCGGGGTAAGTCCCAGGTGATCGAGTATCAACCGATGCCCGATCTCTACTGAGCAATGAGCGGCAATCATATAATCCTTCACCTGAGGAGCCAGCTCAACGGCAATGAGGGCTCCGGCTCCAGCGATGAAGCCATCGAGGACCACCGGAATGTGGTGCGCCGCCGCCCCGATGGCGACGCCAGCGATGCCGCCGATCTCAAAGCCGCCCACTTTGGCCAGCACATCCAGGGGGTCATCAGGATCAGGCTGGTTGAGCGCTAACGCCTGCTCGATGACCTCGATTTTGTGCCGAAGCTGTTCGTCATCTATCCCTGTGCCGCGGCCGGTCACCTCCGCCACAGGCGCGCCGGTGATGGCAGCGGTGATAGCGCTCGCGAGGGTGGTGTTGCCAATCCCCATGTCCCCTACCCCCACGATGTCCATCCCTTTGACTAACTCTTGCTCCACGACCTCGATCCCGGCCTCGATGGCCTGGATCGCCTGAGCGTGGCTCATGGCGGACCCCTGGGCCATGTTCCGCGTGCCAAAGGCGACCTTGCGGTTCACCAGGTCGGGGTGGGGCTCCAGTTCGCCCGCCACCCCCATGTCCACAACCACCACACGGGCGCCCACGTGGCGGGCCAGGACGCTGATGCCCGCTCCCCCACGCAGAAAATTATAGACCATCTGGACAGTCACCTCGGAGGGATAGGCGCTCACTCCCTCGGCGACCACCCCATGATCGCCGGCCATGGTCACGATCACCTTGTCCTCGATCCGAGGCCGCGCTTGACCGGTGATTCCGGCCACCTGAATGGAAAGCTCCTCCAGGCGCCCCAGACTACCCTGTGGTTTTGTCAGGGTATCCTGACGGGCCTGCGCTTGTCGCATGGCGTCCCTGTCTAACGGCTTGACCTGTCGCATCGTACGTTCCAGCTTTTCCAAGGTACTCCCCCTTACTTGATCCGTTGCGGTAGCCCAGCCCACATCACGTATACCTCGTCGGCGGCCTGGGCCAGGGCCTGGTTGGCCCGCCCCGCGATGTCACGGAATATCCGCCCCAATTTGGCCAACGGCACGATCCCCATTCCCACCTCATTGGAAACGACGATCACGCAGGCGTTGGCTTTCCTCGCCATTCGAATCAGCTCCTCGACCTCATCCAAGATGGCCTCTTCTCTGGATGCCACCTGCGCCTCATTGAATTCCTCGCCGCCGGCCAACAACAGATTGCTAATCCATAGCGTTAGACAATCCACGATGATCGCCGCCGCGCTGTCCCCTGCCGCCTCGATGGCCGCAGCCACGTTCTGTGGAGCTTCGACCGTCTCCCAGCCTGAGGGCCGGCCTCGGCGATGTCTTTCGATGCGCTGCCGCATGTGCTCATCGCCCGCTTCTGCGGTGGCGATGTAGACGACGGACCGGTGCTCTTCGTCGCTGCAGGCCTGCGCCAACTGTTGGGCAAAGCGGCTTTTGCCGCTGCGAGCGCCGCCCAGGACCAGGACAAGCCTTCCCATTTGCTGCCGGTTCCTTCCCCTCAGAAAACGTACTCCCGCTTGCTCTGTCTTAGCAGATAGATGAAGAACGGTGCCCCCAGCATGGCCGTGATGATTCCCACCGGGATCTCGGCTGGAGCCATGAGCAGCCGGGCCAGCAGGTCGGCCAGGACGAGGAAGAGGCTGCCCAACAGGGCTGAGGCTGGCAGGAGCAGATAGTGATCTGGCCCAAAGATCAGGCGCGCCACGTGGGGCACTACCAGCCCAATGAAGCCCACCAAGCCGCTGACGGAGACGGCCGCCCCCGTGAGCAGCGAGCCCACCATCAGGAGGATCAGCTTACGCCGTTCCACATTGACGCCCAAGTGAGCAGCTTGCTCTTCGCCCAGGAGGAAGGCGTTCAGGTCACCGGCCAGAAAGTAGGCCAGGAACATCCCTGCCAGGATGAGGGGGGTAACGATCTCCAGTTGCGGCCAGCCGCTGGCGGTCACCCCGCCCATGGTCCACATTATCACCTGATGGAGGGTCCGTCCGCTGAGCACCATGAAAAAGGACATGACGGCGGACATCATCGAACTGGTGGCGAAGCCAGCGAGCAGCAGGGTAGTGATGGGTGTGCGCGGCCCCACTCGGGCTATGCGATAAACCAGGAGGACAGCGAAGAAGGCCCCGACGAAGGCCGCCGGGGGCACCAAGGTGAAGCCATACCAGACCACCCGGATGGGCAGGAGCAGGGCGATAGTAGCCCCTAGTGCAGCGCCGCCTGAAGTGCCGATGATGTAAGGATCAGCCATGGGGTTGCGCAGCAAACCCTGGAAGACGGCCCCTGCTACGGCCAGAGCGCCCCCTACCACCACCGCCGTTGCTACCCGCGGCAGGCGAATCCGAAAGATGATGGCCTCAGCTTGTTCAGTCCAAGTGGGCGCACAGCTCAAAACTGGCAAGCGGTCTAAGAGCATCCTCGCCACCTCCCTGGAGGGAATAGCCACTGTCCCCAACGATGTGGCCATGATCACACAAAAAACTAAAGCGGCAGCCAAGGCCAGGATAGCCACGATGGATCTGCGACGTCGGTCGAGAGATTTCAAAGCCAACTCCTTTATCCCCCTATCCCTTACTCAAATAGCTCTGGATGGATGATCTTGGCTACAGCTTCCAAACCATCAACGATGCGTGGGCCGGGACGGCTGATCAGATCATCGTCAATGTTGAAAATGGCCCCCTCTTTGACCGCAGTGATGACCTCCCAGCCAGGACGCTCTCTCACTGATTCGGCCGTCACCCCATATTTGGAATCGGCCAGGATGATGATCTCAGGATCCTTCGCTATGATCTCCTCGGCGCTGAGCTGGACCCACGGGGATTCGGCGTCAGCGGCGACGTTCGCTCCCCCTGAGAGGCGGATCATGGCATCCATGAAAGAGCCAGGGCCGGTTGCCCAAGGCTTGGAAGGATCGGTAGCATCTATCTCGCAGAAGACCTTGGGCCTCTCCTTCACCTCACTTGCCTTTTCCGTGACGACTGCGATCCGCCCCCTCATCTCGGCGACTAAGGCTTCCGCCTCCTTCTCGGCCCCTGTAGCCTTGCCCACCAATTGGATGTCAGCCAAAATACCCTCCAGATCAGAGGGGTTCAGGATCGGAGCAGGGATGCCCAACTCCTCTAATTTAGCTATGATGTCCTCTGGGAGGTCAGCGATAGCCAACACCAGATCAGGAGAGAGGGAAAAGATCTTCTCGATGTTCGGCTCGAAATAGGTTCCTACCTGCTCGATAGCCTTGGCCTCCTCTGGATAGTCACAGAAATCGGTCACGCCGACCACTCTGTCGCCCAGGCCGAGGGCGAAGAGGATCTCGGTGTTAGAAGGGGCCAGGGAGACGATGCGCGGCGGCATCTTGGCGATCTCGACCGTGCGGCCAGCATCGTCAACCACGCTTACGGGCTTGGGCACTGCACCCTCGGGCGCCTTGGCCCCTGCGCATCCGACCAGGGCGATGATCAACAGGGCCAACAAGCCCTGTAGGACTGGCAATCTATAGGTTTTCACTTTATTACCTCCGCTTGTTCTCAAACGTCAAGCGTCAAACGTCATGCGTGATTTCACGTTTCACGCCTTGACGTTTCACGTTTTCACGTTTCACGTCTTCACGTTTCACGACAAAAAAATCCCCTTGCCTGCTTCGACAAGGGGACCGTTCATCATACTTCGCTCACATTGTTCCCGCCCCCTTTCTCGCGAAGGTTCCTGGAACCGCGGAGAGGCAGGTATCCTGGCTTCCTAGCTGATAGCCGATAGCTGATGGCTGATAGCAGAACCTCTGTGAGGCATCCACTATCAGCTATTTGCCATCCGCCATCCGCCAAGTTACAGTTGCGGGACAGCGCCGGACTACACCGGACTTCCCCTTTTCAGCCTAGCCTTTCGGTCTAGGTCACCTCTACCGGTCCGTATTCAGTTTTTCAGCAATAGTATACTACAACCTGGCTATCTTGGCAAGCAGCCCTTGCCTCCATCCGACACCAGATGGCCAGTCGGATCATCCCTCCTCGCGGATCGTTGGGTAGACCCTTTCAAATGCCTCGACGACGGCCGGATCAAACTGGCGCCCCGCTTCCTCGCAGATGATGGCGAGGGCTTCCTCGGGCGAACGGGCCTGGCGATAGGGGCGGTCATTGGTGATGGCATCGTAGGTATCGGCAACCGCAAAAATGCGGGCCAACAGTGGGATTTCTGCGTCGCGCAGACCATCGGGATAGCCACAACCGTCCCAGGCCTCGTGATGGTAATACACCAGTGACAGCACTTCAGCCAGGAAACTTATGTGGCTGAGAATCTCTCCCCCCCATACCGTATGCTGGCGCATAACCTCCCACTCCTCGGAGCTGAGCTCCCCCGGCTTGCGCAGGACCGCATCGGGTATGCCGATCTTGCCGACGTCGTGGAGCAGGCCCCCTCGCTGCAGTGCCTGTACTTGACGATCAGGTAGGCTCATCGCCTGACCAATCTGGACGGCTACCTTGGCGACGCGGAGGGAGTGCCCCTCCGTCGCGGCATCGCGCAAGTCAAGGGCATTGCACAGTGCAACCAAGGTGGCATCGTAACTCTGCTCTAGGCGACGGTGGACATGCTCCAGTTGCTCGTTTTTAAGGAGTACGTCCTCGATCATTTTCTGATCGGTTTCGCGCAGTCGCCTGCTCAAGGTCTGCATCACAGCAAATGCAATGTCAGGGTTCTCGCTCAGCAGCCGGTTGAAGCTCTGACGGGAGATTTCGAGCACTCGAACCTGTATGTCAGCGCGCACCGAAGCTGAGCGAGGTGTGTCTTCTAGCAGGGCTATTTCGCCGAAGAAGTCTCCGGGCTCGAGGCGGGCGAGCTCGACCATTTCGCCGTCTAAATCTTTGTGCACGACGGCCTGCCCACTTTCAATGATGAAAAAGCTATCGCCGCCTGAGCCTTCGTGCACGATGTCAGTACCAGGCTCATATTCGTGCCGCACAGCTTCAGAGGCCAACGCAACTCGTTGTTCCGGTGTCAACAGCCTCAAGAAGGGGACCTGGTGCAGTAGCTCCAAGATGCTGTCAGATTGAACAGTCACTTCCTCCCCCCTTTACGTCTCCTCGAGGTCTTTCGAGCTCTGATCGCCCAGGCGAAACTCACAACTCATAGACCTGGCCTTCTTCAGGAACTATCACCTCCATACGTGCCAGACCTTCCATGCTATGGGCCAATTGGCGGAGTAGCATCTCACTTTCATTGAGAACAAGGAAGCTCATCGTTTGGCGGTTAAACGATGGTATGAAACCATTGGTGCCTAAAGGCACGATGCGTGTTGTCATGTCGTCCGCTTATCCCTCTCGTCATAGGTCAGAGAATAACGAAAACCGGGCTCCATCGCCCTGCTCGATGGTGATACAACTTGGCTTTAGGAAATACCTGGTCATTAGTCCTCTGCGGTTATTCGAGCAATCAGCTCTTTTTTAACCTCTTCAGCCTTCTCATTGTCAATCTGGCAAGTTCCAGCATCAACATGTCCCCCACCACCATATTCGAGCATCAATTCCCCAATATTCGTTTTAGATGTCCTGTTGAAGATAGATTTTCCAACAGCGAAAACGGTATTCTGTTTTTGGAGCCCCCAAATGACGTGCATGGAGATATTGCACTCAGGAAATAGGGCGTAAATCATAAACCTATTACCAGGATAGATGATCTCCTCATCCCGTAAGTCCAACACAACCAGATTATCATAAACGGTGGAACATCTTTGGGGCTGCTCTTTGAATTCCTCTTCATACTGAAAGTAGAGATCCGCTCTCGCCTTCACATCAGGAAGTTCTAGAATCTCATCAATCGTGTGATCCCGGCAATAATCAATCAGATTCATCATCAAGTCATAGTTTGATATTCTGAAGTCTCTGAACCTCCCTAGACCGGTTCTGGGGTCCATGAGAAAGCTCAGCCGCTCCCACCCTTGGGGATGGAGAACATCATCCATGGTAAATTCAGCAGAATCAGCCTTGTCAACAGCCACCAGCATCTCCTCCGAGACGTTAGGAAATGTCTCTTTTCCCCCATAGTAGTTATACAGCACCCTCGAAGTGGAAGCAGCATTGGGATCGTTTATGAAGTTGGGCGGTTGTTCCTCAAGCCTTATCGCCTCACTTTCGTGATGATCAAATGCTAGATGGACTCCCTCAACGTATGGCAAGTTAGTGGTAATATCATCGCTCGTTATTTCAATTTTCCCATCTTGCACATCCTTGGGATGCACGAACTTAATACCACCGAGCAGGCCTAATTCTTTCAACATCAGGGCGCACGCGAGTCCATCAAAATCGCTTCTGGTAACCAATCTGTATTTCTTCTTCTCCGTCGCCATAGTTACACCTCCAGTTTATTTTAGGGTTAAAACCTATCATACCCTCACTCTTTTCTCTTATCAAACAAGGATCCACTGCCCTGGGCTGCTAATGCGGCGCGATGACGACATCTTTCCAGAACCACCGTTTGATCGCCGAGGTGGGGAGCTTTCTCACCCACGGCTTCACCAGCAAGTGCCAGCGCATATGTACCAGAGGCAAAATCGCCGCCTCCTCCACCAGAATCCTGTCCGCTTGCTCGTACATCTTCATCCTCTCTCCCTGGTTCATAACTCCCCTGGCCTCCTCCACCAGCTTCTCATAGGCTTTGTTACGCCAGCGGGTATGACGCAGGAGAGGACTCAGCCTCAGGAAGCTATCGGGATCAGGATAGTCAGCCGCCCACCCATAGAAGAACATGGGCGGTAGCTCTTTGTCCACCGTTTCGAGAAACAGTGGCCACTCCATTTTCTCCCACGTGACCTCTATCCCCAGATTCTCCCGCCATTGCCTCTGCAGATACTCACTCGCTATCACCCAATTACTGCCACGGCTCGTCAGCGAAGCTATGCTGGGGAAACCGCAACCGCCTGGGTAGCCGGCTTCAACCAAGAGTTGTCGCGCCTGGTCAGGATCGTACCTCAAGCCAATCCGCGGCGAATGCCCCGGCATCCCTGGCGGGATGAACCCGCCCGTGGCGGGGAAATAGTAGCCCCTCATGGCCACGTCCGCCAGCGTTTCCCTATCGGTGGCCAGGACGAAGGCTCGACGCACTCGAACGTCGTCGAAGGGCGGCCGGCTCACATCAAATACCACGTACAAGGTGACCAGCCATGGTACCGAGATGTATTCCCCAGCGTACCGCTGTCGTGCGCGGTCCATCTTCGTCGGTGGGAGACCCCAAAGGGGCAAGATGTCTAAGGCATCGGCCTCATACATCTGCAATCTGGTAGACTGATCGGTGAGCAAGCACAGCTCTACCCGCCGCAGGTTGCCCGTGTTTCGGCCGTGGTACTCAGGGTTGCACGTCAGAATCATTGACTCGCCCTGCTGCCAGGCCTCCACCTTGAAGGGCCCGTTGGTGACGATGTGCCCCACCTCCGCCCACGCCTCACGGTGTGCTTCCACCACGTGTCGGGGCACGGGATGAGCGGCATTGCGAGCCAGCAGGTGAGGGAAATAGCTGGTTGGCTCTTCCAGCTCCACGACCAGGGTGACTTCGTCTAGAGCCCGCACCCCCACGCTGTCTGGATCGGAGACTTCGCCCTGATGAAAGGCCCTGGCACCTTTGATATCGTAAAGCAGGCTGGCATTGTCCGACCCAGTGGCCGGATTCAGTACCCGCTTCCAGGCATACTCGAAGTCCTCTGCGGTCACTAAGGTCCCATCGCTCCAACGCACGTCATCTCGCAAGTGGAAAACGTACTTGCGCCCGCCTTCCAACACCTCCCAGGTTCGGGCTACATCGGGCACGACGCCCATCTCCGGCGTCTGTTCCACCAGCCCACTGAAGAGTTGCTCGATCACACCCCGCGAGTACATGTCATTAGCCATGGTCGGATCCAGGGTCGCCGGATTACCCCAATCCACCCTGAGGGCATGGGGCGCTGGCGGTAGGGTGGCCGGCTGCACCCCATCCACCTTCTGCCACAGGGCAAAGCCCTCCTCATAAGCCTGCCGCGCTTGCCGGAAGTCGAAGGCGCTGTGATGGGTCAGCCCCAGCTTCATCAGCGTCCGGGCTGCCCGTTCGTACTCCCCTTGCTCCTTCAGGAACGCCAACGCCCGCTGGTAGTAATCGAGGGCCTCCTCATGGGCATAGAACAAACGAGTCTGGTCGCCGGCACGCAGCAGATACCCTATCGCCTTCTCCGCATCCCCGGCTTGCTCCCAGTGATGGGCCAATAATCCAACCTGCTCCTCGATGCGATCGGGGAACAACTGCTCCAATGTCTCGGCCACCCGGCGGTGGAAGATGCGCCGCTCCCTCTTCAACAGACCGTTGTAGGCCGCCTCTCGCGTCAACTGGTGCTTGAAGATATACTCCAACTCCGGCACCCGTGCCCGCTCGCGAATCATCTCCTCCCGCTGCAAGGTCAGCAGGTGGGCGTCCAATTCACGTTTTTCTTTGGCAATGGCCCCCAGCACGCGATGGAGAAAGATGCGCCCAATGACCGCCGCCATCTGCAACACCCGTTTGGTCACCTCCGGTAGCCGGTCAATGCGGGCCATGAGCACCCCGTGCAGGGTATCCGGGATGGGTATCTCGGCCACGTCACGCGTCGCCTGCCAGCGACCGGTAACTTCATCTTGCACGATGGCCCCGTCGCCAATCAGGGAGCGGATTATCTCCTCCACATAGAAGGGGTTGCCCTCGGCGCGACTGAGGATGCGCTCCTTGAGCTTGGGGGGTAAGCCCTCGCCCGGCAACAGGTTGCCCACCATGGCCTCGCTTTCACTGGCGGAGAGGGGATCGAGCCACAGGTCGGTGTGACAGTGATGGTAGAGTTGGGTGACGGTCTCCCTGATGCGCCAGGAGCCATGTTCCGGGTGCGGACGGAATACACATATGATCAGCAGCGGCACACGGTTAGTCAGGATCAGCAGATACTCCAGCAAGTCAATCGAGGTGGGATCGGCCCAGTGCAGATCCTCACAGACGAGCACCAGGGGACATGCGGTGGCGGCACACTCAATCAGTGTTTCCACCGCGCGGAAGGTGCCGACTTTGAGTTTCTCACCCTCCAAATCACGCAGTACTGCCTCAGCCTCAGCATCAAGCGGCAGGGCCATTAGACGGGCTAAGCATGAATAGACTTCCTTCTGGCGCTCTGGGCACAGGGCCTGGGCCCGTTCCCGCAGCGCGTCACGGACGGCGACCGGCGGGTCTTCGGCCGTCATCCCCAACAGTCTCCGCAGCACATCCACCCAGAGCAGATAGGCGATACAGGTCCCGTAAGACAAGCACCGTCCCTCCACCCACTGCAAGTTTACCGATTTGCTGATTTGTTGACTTGTGTTGAGCTTTGTCGAAACATTTGCTGATTCGGCCCACAGTTCCGCCACCAATCGTGACTTGCCAATGCCAGCCTCTCCCACAATCGTCACGATGCCACCCACGCCAGCCTTCAGTCGCTCCACGGCCTCTTGTAGGGCACGCAACTCGGCCTGGCGGCCAACCAGTGGCGATTCCCGACCGGCGATGCCTCGCACTTTACCGGGGACAGCCCTGGCAGTCAGCACATGATACACAGGGACGGGAACAGCTTTGCCTTTGATCTGGATAGGCTCCAGCGGTTCAAACTCGAACATTGGCTCGGTAAGACGGTGCGTGTCCGGCCCAACGAGGATTTCGCCCCGCTCCGACACCTCCTCCAATCGCGAAGCCACGTTCACCGCATCGCCCATCACCGAGTACTCTTGCCGCCCCCGCGTGCCAATGCCGCCGGCGATGACCAGGCCGGTGTTGAGGCCAATGTGCAACCCCAGATCGGTGCCCTGTTCCGCGTTGAACTGGGTCAGCGCGTCCTTTATCTCCAGGGCCGCGCGCAAGGCCCGCTCCGGGTCGTTCTCGTGGGCCACCGGCGCACCAAACAGGGCCATGATCTCGTCCCCGATGAACTTGTCTACCATGCCTTCGTACTTTTCGATGATGGGCACCAGTTGCTCAAAGCAGGCGTTCATAACGTCGCGCACCATCTCGGGGTCCACGGTCTCAGCCAGAGTGGTGAACCCTGAGATATCGGCAAACATCACCGTAACTAGTTTGCGTTCGCCCTCCAGGGCTGGCTTAGGGGCTTCCGCTTGCTCCAGCGTGGCCAATTGCCGGCGCATCGGGCCAAGGGAGGCATCCACCACCGCATCGCCCAAAGTGGCGCGTTGTGCTTCTATGTGAGTAATGGCTCGTTCGAGTTGTTCCCGTTCGGTCATGACTTCAGGTAACTACCTTGTAACTACTCAGGCTGTCATTGCGAGCGAAGCGAAGCAATCCCCAAGCCGTAA
>CAYUPJ010000095.1:0-15891 GCA_964446635.1 uncultured Anaerolineae bacterium | reverse complement strand
CGCCAAAGACGATCAGCGAGCCACCTCCCAGGGCCTGTTTGAGGAACTGGGGGATAACCGGAGCGTGGGAAGCGGGCACGAACTGCCCCGGCCCATAAGCATTGAAGATCCTGAGGGCAATGGTCCCTATGCCGTAGAGGGCACCGATGGTGAAGACGTAGTGCTCCGATGCGATCTTGCTCACACCGTAGGGTGAGTCGGGGTGGGGAATGGTCTTCTCACTGACCGGTGGTCTGGGCTGTTCACCGTAAACAGCCCCTGAGGAGGCCAGGACCACCCTTTTCACCCCCGCGTCCCGCACGGCCTCCATAACGGCCACTGTACCCCCTACGTTCACGTCGTTATAGTCGCGGGGATATAAAATGGACTCCGGGACGGAAACACGTGCCGCCAGGTGGTAGACACAGTCTACATCATGCAACAGCGTCCAGAGCTTGGGGACATCTTTTACGTCGCCGCGGGTGAAGAGCACCCTGGAGTCGAGGCCCGAGGGGTCGCCGGCGCTGAGGTCATCCAAGACCCGCACGTGGTGTCCTTCTCTAACCAGACGATTTGCCAATGCGGCGCCGAGGAAGCCAGCCCCGCCAGTGATGAGGAATCGCACTTCTCACCCCCTTGGTCGAATGGTCAGATGGTCGAATGGTCCTTGGTCTCTCAGTCTCCTGACCACCTGACCATCTGACCAAGGACCACCTGACCAATCTAGAACTCTGTCGCCCCGGTGAACTCGAACTCAGCCAGCTTCAGGGCCGGGGCGCGGGTGCCGCCGAACCAGTTCTGCTGCAGCTTGGTCGTGCGGCCTACCAACTCGACGTTGGCTAACGCCTCTACGTAGCTCTGGGTGAAGCGGAGGTTCTTGATCGGATAGGCCATCTCGCCCTTCTCGATAAGAAAAGTCCCATCGCGGGTCATGCCAGTGACAATGGCCAGTTTGGGGTGGACGGGGACCGTGTAGTGAAAGCGAGTCACCCAGAGGCCCCGCTCCATCGTCTCTAACATCACCTCTTTACTCGCCTCACCAGGGGCCATGAACATGTGGCCGGGAATGGGGCCGAAGGTGTTCGGAGCAGGCAGGCCATGGCCGGTGGAAGCTTTGCCCTCTTTGCCCGCCGTGTAGGAATCATATACGACAGCCTCGGCCACGCCTCTCTTTATCAGATCAACTCGCTGCTTGGGCACGCCCTCGAAGTCGAACGGCATGGGCAGGCCCGTGGGGTCAAGGCCATCGTCCCAGATAGAGATAGCATCGCTCATGACCTGTTCCCCAAAACGGTCTACCATAAAGCTGCGCCCTTCCTGCACGGCCAAAGCGCCGAAACCCAGGTAAGCCAACGTATCTATCACGTTAGCCACGGCGTACTCCTCCAGGATGACCGGATAACGGCCTGGAGGCAACTCTCTGGGCTTGCGACTCCTAAGAGCTTTATCCACCGCCTCGCTGCCGATTGCCTCGGTATTGATTTCCCCCACCTTCCAGGCTGTGGTCGCAGCGTAACCAGAGCTATCGTCGCTCATGATAACCGTGCTGATATCGGCTGTAGTGGTGGCATAGTAAGCGAAGATACCCAGGGAGTTGGCCACAGTCAACTCATAAGCACCAGTGGTGAAGGCCCCCGAAGCGATCAGCCCATTGTCTACAGCCAGTTGGCAGAGCACGCCCACGGCCCTGGCCCGAGCCTCAGGGCTGAAAGCGGCCGTGGCCTCATCGAAGGCTTCGATTTCGGCGATGGGCGCCGGGCCGGGCAGCGATATGAAGTCAGGGTTTTCAGGCTGGAGCTTAGCTATGGTCAAGGCACTCTCCACCACCCTTTCCAAAGCCTTCTGGCTCAGGTCGTTGGAGGAAGTCACGCCGATCTTCTTGCCCACCACGGCCCGTACTTTGAGCCCCACGTTTCGCTCGGCCACGTTCTGATGGATATAGGAGTTTGCAAAGCGCGTTAGCCCGCTGTCTCCGCTCATGATCAGCACTTCCGTCTGCTCGGCAGCGGATAGAGCTAGGACGCGCTCGGCAATCTCGCGCATCTTCCTTTCACCTAGCATTATTGTTCCTTTCTCCTTGGTCGGATGGTCCTTATCTGGTCTCTCAGTAGTGCGGTTGATCTGGTAAATTCTACCTCCACTTTTTGCTCCCTTCGATTCAAAGTGCTTCTACGATTCCCCTCATTTTCTCGAACACCTCCTGCACTGAAGGCTCAGGACATGGTAGGTGTCGCTCAACAGCTTGGAATGGGTGGTAATGCCAACCCTTCAAGTTGTCCACGCCATAGACACGTTCACCTTTGTGTATCAAGGCATAGTCGGTTCTTTGAGTCTCCTCGTTGAAGTAAACATCAACAAATGTCTCCTTGTTGATGATGATGCGAAGTCTGAGATGCGTCAAACGGACGATGGTGTAATCTAGCGCTGCTTCGGGGAAAACCAATCGAGCAGCCTTCCTCACCTCGCCTAGAAAGCCTTCTAATGTCTTGTTCACCCCCAAGACTCCTCATGGATTCCCTTCAGCAAGGAGAGCCACTTTCTCTTTTCAGCTTCCAACCCCTCCCAAATCATGTAGTCCCTTTCCACCTGGTGTGACCACTTGTTTGGGATCTCATCACTTTCCCAAGCTTTGGCGAACTCCGCGAAGGTCATCCTGTACTTCAGTTCGAAATCGCCAATCTCGCGCTCGCACTCCCGGAGCCGTCTAGCTAAGTCGGCAGAAACTAAGCCGATCAGTTTGTCTTCAATAGTTTCCCCTTCGGCATACTTAATGAGATCA
This sequence comes from uncultured Anaerolineae bacterium, assembly GCA_964446635.1. Lineage (GTDB taxonomy): Bacteria > Chloroflexota > Anaerolineae > VGOG01 > VGOG01 > CAYUPJ01. The sequence continues at coordinate 13,133 of CAYUPJ010000095.1, read as the reverse complement.
AGCACATCCCGTGAAACAGCTAGGGTCGCCATAGAAACCTCCTTACGCCTAAAGTTCTTAGCCCCCAAACCACACTTTTGCTGGGGCGATGTGAGGGTGTTAGACTACCTCATCACCCCTACCTGGACGTTTCTGAACCGCGCCGGAGCCGTGCCGTGGCCTACGTGGGCGATCTGGGGGGGCTGGCCCTTGCCACAGTTGGGCGTGCCCCATACGTTCCAGTGCTTCTCGCTGCAGACGGCATCGCAACCTGCCCAGAACTGCGGGGTGATGCCGGTGTAGGTGGCGTTCTTGTACATCTGCCCCAGTGCGCCGTTTTTGATCTGGTAGGCTATCTCGGTACCGAATTGGAAGTTGAGGCGTTTGTCGTCAATGCTCCAACTCTTGTTCATCTCCATGTAGATTCCCTCATCGGTGTCGGCGATGAGGTCCTTGAAATCCCATTCCCCTGGCTCCAGGTTGATGTTGGTCATACGGATGATGGGAATGCGGTTCCACCCATCGGCTCGCATACAGCCGTTGCTTTCTTGACCAAGCATCGCCGCCGTCTCCCGCGAGGTTAGGTAACCGACGAAGATGCCCTCCCGCACGATAGGCACCCGTTGGGCCGGCAACCCCTCATCGTCGTAGCCAAAGGTGCCCAGACCGCCTGGGACAGTGGCGTCGGCGGTGATGTTGACAGTTTCCGAACCGTAGCGGAACGCTCCCAGCTTCTCCGTGGTCAGGAAGCTGGTGCCGGCATAGCTGGCCTCGGTGCCAAAGACCCGATCCAGCTCAGTGGGATGGCCACAGGACTCGTGCACCTGCAAGGCCAACTGGGTGGCTCCCAGGATGAGGGTGGTCACCATGCTTGGACACTGAGGGGCCGTGAGCAGCGCCACTGCCTCCTCACCCACTCGCCGAGCATTGCCAACTAGGTCTAGCCCCTCGATCAGCTCATAGCCGACCGCTCCCTGGTGACGGCCAAAGGAGTTGGGATAGCTTCTCTTCTGGACATCGCCCTCGCCGACGGCGGTAGCCTCCAGGCCGCCCCCGCTCTCGATAATCTCCTGCTCGATGAAAGAGCCCTCGGAGCTAGCGAAAACTTTGCGCTCGCGCACGAACTGGAGATTGGACTCAGCCACGGCCACCCCTTTGGCCAACCTCATCCCAGCATCGGCGGCCATGAGCAATTCGATTTTCCTTTCCAGAGGCACCTGAAAGGGATCAATCTTCACTGGTGTGCGGTAGGTATCCAAGTAGACGATGGGTGGGCCAATGTCCACATCTTTGGTTTTGACCAGGGCGCTGGCCCTGGCTATCTCCGCAGCCAGGGCAGTGACTCGTTCAACCTCCTCCAGTGAAAGAAGGGAGCTGGAGGCAAAGCCCCAGGCTCCATTCAGAATGACCCGTACGCCGAAGCCCTGGTCTTCGTCCTGGGAGAGGGCTTCTACCTTCCCATTCTTGACCACGATGCTTTGGTTTTCGCGGCGCACGACCCGGATGTCGGCGTAAGTAGCGCCTTTGATCTCGGCTACGTTCAAAGCCCTATCGGTGAGTTCCCGCAATGTTGTCCTCCTTTCTAGAACACGGATGCACAGGATTTGCGGATTTCTTCTCAGCCCATGGCACTTGATCCGTCAATCCTGCCACTTGTCCTGAGCCTGCCGCAGGAATCCGCTGTTCTTGACCAAACTCGGAAAAGGGAGTAAAATATCCTTGAAAGAGATTCTCAGAAGGTGAACAGCTATGCCGCTTTATGAGTATTACTGTGCCGATTGCAACACAAAGTTTGAGGCCCTGCGTAGTATGAACCAGGCTGACAGACCTATTGCCTGTGTGCGCTGCAAGGGGATGAACACATCTCGAGCCATCTCTTTGTTCGCGGCCGTCAGCAAGGGAAGCGGCGGAGAGAGCCGATCCCTTGGCGGCGCCAGTGGTTGTGCCAGTTGCAGTGCCACCAGTTGCGCAACCTGTGGCAGTGGCTGAGCTTCGCCAAGCCAAGGTCAGGCGGCTGCCGATGCCTCCGGTGGCCGCCTTTTTTATTCTACTGGCGAAGCGTATACGAATTCAATAGCTCCTTCTTTGTACACTGGCAAGACCATTTTCTCCCGCTTGACTATGCTCACGCTCAGGCCTTCGTAGTTGCGCTGCAGAACAGCAATGAGCCCTCCTTGCCTGAGCAAGGCTGTCTCCATGGTCTCAGGGTGACCAATGGCCTGTAGGATGTAAGGCCGCGAAAGTCGCGTCCCGTTGATGGTCATCCCACCGTCTTCGGTGCTGACAATGGCCGTGTAGAGGGTCAGCCGCTCCCCGTTTATAGTCAAAGCCTCGGCCCCAGCGTTGCGCAGTTCGTTGATCAGGTCCTGCACATCTAGAACGCCGATAGGCCCGTCAAGGCTTACTTCGACACCAGACCCTGAGACCTCCACCAGTCCATTGATAACCCTGACCTTGTTCAGTTCCTCCACTAGAGCTTCTAGCCTAGCCCGTCCGGTAGCCTGTTGATATTCGTTGAGCTGTTTTTCCAGGGCCTCCATCTCTTCGCGCAAGCGAGTGTTGTTCTCCACCAAGCTACTGATGATAACGAGTTGATCGGCAGTCGAGGCAAATAGAAGAGAACCGTTTGTCATCCGCTGAGTGCGAAATTGGGCCACCAGCAACAGGCCCAAAAAGAAACAGACTATGGTCAACAACAATTGTGCGGAACGACCCTTCATGTCTCCAATCTTCTCACCACCTCAATCCCCTAACCTTGCATAGTGAATGGGAAAACCGCCCTTGTAAGCGGATAAGGTCAGCATCATTTTTCTGTTTACCTTAAATTGCACACCGTAAAGCTCGGCTCTGCTCTTGACCTCCTTGAGATAGGCAGGGTTGCTCAGAATATCCTCTTGCAAGACGGAGTTGCCGACGGCTTGGACCACGTAGGGGGGAGAAAGGCGGGTATCGTTGACCATGATCGTGCTACCTACGCAATAGATAGAAGTGGTAGCTACAACCCGCTCATCATTGACGGCGATAGCCTCAGAACCGGCCATCCACAGGAGGTTCACCACATCGCGCAGATCGTACTCATGGATGAGGTAGTCGTTGGAATCCGCTATCGCTGGCACCGACCGGATGTTGCTATCAGCAAGGATCACCTGTACGCCTGCTCCCTTGACAGGCAACAGTCCGGCCATCATTTTCTGCCGCTCCAACTCTGCGTTGATCTCTTTCAACATCTCCGGGCTGTCGGCCGGTCCGCGGCGGTTTTTGTCCAACTGCCCTCGCATCCGCCCGATGCTCTCCTTGAGCTCCTCCTGCTCTGCTTCCAGGCGATGGATCGTCAGAATCCCTGACTCGTACTCAATACCTGGCACTGTAATAGGTCTAGCTGGGGGTGATTTCCACTGTAAGCCCAGCAGAGCACCGAACACCAGAGCGATCAGCAGGATAGGGATGTAGCGACCGACACCACCAAGCTTTAGCTTCATGACTGGTCCCATACCACAAAAAAGCACCTTCTACGGTGCAGACTACAGATGCCTTAGCATGACAGAATGTCCCCCCCAGGGGAATTCTCATCCGGCCAAACTGCAGTAGACAACCCCAACAGGGCCCTCTGCTGCAAGCTTTTGATGCACTTGTGAATTGCTAGACAAGTCTTGTTATCACCGTGATATGGTTATGTGGAGATCATAGCTCTTTTGGTTGTTTGCCATGCCAATCTCGCCAGGTACGGCCAAGACCCACACTGTCAAGCGATAGGCTGACCGATAAGGAATACGGGAGATGTCTTTGAAGCGAGCTATTTTGATCTGGCCGGGGGCGATAGCATCTATGTGGCAAGTCTTTTCGAGGATCGGCGTGTTGTCTTCGTAGGCGGACAGCCGCGCCTTGACTGTAACATCCGCTTCGGTCTTGAGGCCTACGTTCTCCACCGCTACCAACAAGGTTGCCTGCTCGCCTTTGGCCAAAATTTGCTCATATTCCAGCGAGGGGTCAAAGTCAATGGCCAGCACCGCTAAATCATGCTCATCTACAGGGGTTTTATTCTCCCTGAGGGACAGTGTATCGAGGGAAACAGGGGCCCGGTCAACGATTTCGACTGTAGCGCAACCGGGTAGTGAGAGGGAGACCAGCATCATGATCATCGCAATTAACCAGATGCAGCGTTTCTCACCTCGTTGCCACATGTTTATGCCTCCTTCTTGAATTGCTTTGGAAAGCGCGCCTGAAGCAAAACGATATCCCTCTTCGTCAGGCTCCGAATGCTATTTGCCAGAATAATCATAAACCAGATAGGCACTTTTGTCAAATTTCCGTATCTCAGCAAAACCAGTTTGCTTTATGAGTGGAGATGTATTATAATTTGGGAGCAATACTACACAAGCGAGGTGACTGGTTTGTTCAAAGAATCACCTGAGATGCAGGACAGCCAGGAAACAGTCGGCGACCAGGATACAAAAGATCAAGGGCAGAGATACAAGTCCATGTTGCGTGAGATCCTGGATACAGTGCTCTTGATGCTCTTGATATATGTGGTAACCCGCACGCTAGTCCAGACTTTCCGCATCGAGGGAGTCAGCATGGAGCCGAACTTACACGATGGGCAATATCTGATCATCAACAAGCTTGCATATCATCTTCACTCTCCCCGACGTGGAGATGTCGTAGTCTTCCACTACCCCAAGAATCCCAGGCGAGATTTCATCAAGCGAATCATCGGGCTGCCAGGAGAGAAGGTGCAAGTCCAAGGGGAACACATTCTTATTAATGGTGAAGAGCTCGAGGAACCTTATGCACTCCACAAGGGCGACTACGCCTGGGGGCCTCAGATCCTGGGAGAAGACGAATACTTCGTCCTAGGCGACAATCGTAATAGCTCCAGCGACTCCCACAACTGGGGGGCCCTCCCTAGAGGTGCTATCATAGGCAAGGCCTGGATCTCTTATTGGCCCCCAGAGCACTTGGGCCTTGTGCCTCATTAATCTCCTCTGCTGCTGTGGAATAACTGTTGCGTATTGCGTGACGGAATGTCGAGATGGTATTACAAGAAGACGAGGTAAAGAAAATAGTACGGCGAGTCCTATTACATACCCTTGGCATGAGCGAGACTAATGTGTCCAGCATTCCATCTTCGTCCAGCGCGACAAAGCGCTCTCTCATCAGCGAAAAGGATGTAGAGGCTGTTCCAACAGGGGGTGAGCTGCGTTTCCCTGCCGAAGCCATCGTTACGCCCAGGGCTCGCGAAATGGCTCTGGAAAGAAAGGTTTCCCTCTCCCCAGAGCCCGGCCCTGTTCGCATGGCAAGCAGTAATCCAGCCCCTGGAAGCAAAATCATTGCCCTTGGCGCTGACCACGGCGGTTTCGCCATGAAAGAGACCCTCAAGGCCTATCTCCAAGAACTTGGCTATACCATTAAGGATTGCGGCACTTTCAGCAGCGAAAGCGTAGACTACCCTGACTTCGCCTACGCCGTGGCCAAGCTGGTCTCCGAGGGCCAGGCCTGGCGCGGGATCATGATTGACGGAGCAGGGATTGGCTCCTGCATGACCGCCAACAAGGTGCCAGGAGTGCGGGCCAGCTTATGCTATGACCTCTCCACCGCCGTGAACGCCCGTGAGCACAACGACGCCAACGTGTTGACGCTAGGTGGGCGTCTCATCGGCGAGAACCTGGCCAAAGAGATCGCGAAGACGTGGCTGGAAACGAACTTCGCAGGCGGCCGCCACGAAAGCCGAGTGAACAAGATCATGGGCGTCGAAAAGCGGTTCCTACGGAAATGAGGAGACGTGGAGCTATCCCATGGAGATGGATAGAGCAACCGTAGAACGACTGGTGGAACGAATCACCAAAGAGGTGCTGATCCTGCTGCGGGAGGAAGAAGCCATGGCCCCATCAGGATCGGAGTGCTCGAATTGCAATGGCCAGTGTACTGGAAAGTGTCCGGACAAGACCCAGGAAGTGATCAATGCCGGAGCGACCAGGATCGCCAACCCGCTGGGCTCCACGAACGTGGCGGCGAACATTGCTCACATGATTGACCACACCTTGCTCAAAGCGGACGCCAGCCAAGAGCAGATCGCTCAGCTCTGCTATGAGGCCCGCAAGCACGGCTTCGCCGCCGTCTGCGTCAACCCCACCAATGTTAAACTGTCTGCCCAACTCCTCAAGAGCTCGCCCGTGGCCGTCTGCACCGTGGTCGGCTTCCCGTTGGGAGCCACTCCACCTGAGGTCAAAGCTTACGAGGCCCAACAAGCCATCGAAGATGGTGCCACTGAGGTAGATATGGTCATCAATGTTGGGGCCCTTAAATCCAAGGACTACGAGTTAGTAGAACGAGACATCGCCACCGTGGCGCGTACCTGTCACAACAACCGAGCCATCTGCAAGGTGATTATCGAGGCGGCCCTGTTGACGGACGAGGAAAAGATCAAGGCGTGCCAGTTGGCCAAAGCGGCCGGAGCCGACTACGTCAAAACCTCAACTGGCTTCGGGCCCGGGGGGGCTACCGTTGAGGACGTAGCTCTCATGCGGCGAGTAGTTGGACCCGAGATGGGCATTAAGGCCGCGGGGGGTATCAGGACGTTTGAGGCTGTCAAGCAGTTGGTCAAGGCCGGAGCTACACGCATCGGAGCCAGCGCGGGAGTGCAAATTCTGCAGGAGGCCAAGGCAGTGGCTTAAGTCGTTTACCAATTGTATGTTATATCTTCACCCACTGTAAATTAGATGACTAAACATCTTGTCTTAGTGGCTGGAAACATCGGTGCTGGCAAGACCAGTCTGACAGAGCGGCTCGCGGCCCGCCTCGGCTGGCAGGCTGCTTACGAATCTGTGGCTGATAACCCCTACTTGGCTGACTTTTATAGCGACATGCGAGCCTGGAGCTTTCACCTCCAGGTCTTCTTCCTGGGCCACCGAGCTATCCAACACCGAGCTTTGGCCACCACACCCACCTCGGCCATCATTGACCGCAGCATCTACGAAGATGGCTATGTCTTCGCTCGCGCCCTACACCAATTGGACAGCATGACTGAGCGAGATTATTATGCCTATCGCCGTCTGTTCGATTTGGTAGTGAATAGCTTGCCCATGCCCTCACTGCTTCTATATCTGCAGGCTTCTGTGCCTACTTTAATGCACCGCATTCGCAACCGAGGCCGAGATATCGAAACTGGTATCACCGCCGATTACCTGGCCCTTCTGGGTTCCTTTTATGAGGACTGGCTGGCTGACTTCGATTTGTGTCCGGTCCTCACCATCCCAGCCGATCGGTTGGACTTCGTCCACCACAAGGACCACCTGGATATCATTGTCGAGCGCATCGAGGATAAGCTGGCAGGTAAAGAGGTAGTAGTTTTTCCAATGAATTGTTGAACCTTAAGGAAAGGAGATAAAAACTATGGGAGGACCACCGATTGCTTTGCGCCTAGGCCCTTTTGCCGTACACTGGTACGGCATCATCATCGTATCAGCCGTTCTAGTCGCTGCTTACATAGCCAGCCTGGAGGCTAAACGGCGTGGACAAGATCCCGAGCACGTGTGGAACGCTTTGCTTCTCTGCCTGGTTCTCGGTATCATCGGAGCCCGGCTATATCATGTCTTCTCCAGCCCACGGGGTGGGATGGTGGGTTGGGATTACTACCGTCAGAACCCTATTGCCATTCTACAGATCTGGCACGGTGGATTGGCGATCTACGGGGCCGTGATTGGCGGTATCCTGGCCGTATACATCTACACGCGCTTAAACAAGCTGAGTTTCCTGCAATGGGTAGACATCGGCACGCCGGGCCTTATCCTGGCCCAAGTCATCGGACGCTGGGGCAACTTTGTCAACCAGGAGCTCTACGGCTACCCCACCAGCCTGCCTTGGGGCATCACCATCACTCCTCCTTACCGCATCCCCCCCTTTGATGACCTGACCGTGTACCCGCCAGATACCAGGTTCCACCCCGCCTTCCTCTACGAGTCGTTGTGGAATCTGTTGGGTTTCCTCCTTTTGATGTATGTGGCTCGTCGTTACGCGGATCGTCTGTTAGACGGCGACATGCTCTGCCTGTATGCGATCTGGTACCCGGTGGGGCGTATCTTTGTCGAAGCTTTGCGCCCGGATGCCTGGTTAATTGGCGGTATCGCTGCCGCTCAGATCTTCGCGGCGATAGCCATTGTCATCTCAGCCGCCATAATCCTCTATCGGCATCGGCGAGCTCGCTCAGCAGTCGAGCTACCCGCGGCGGAGGAGGAACTCGCGGAAGAGGCTGATTAACGATTGGGTTGCCCTCATGGGCAAACCTCCCCCCAGTGAGCCACTATGAACATGCTGTCCACAATGTCTATGTTGCCATCTTGGTCAAGGTCGAAGTGCGCATCATAGCAATCGTCTCCGCTCTGGCAACGCCATCGGGCAGCTACGAGCTGGCTATCTTCGACATCTACCTCGCAGCTACAATCCAAGTCTCCCAAAATATGCGGCCACACCGTTACCCCGCAATAATCCAGGCGCATCTGGGCGATTGCATCCTCTACCTCGATCTTTTCTTCATCCGGTGCCAGGTCTATAGCCCTCTTCCCTTCCTCAAGGGCTTCGTCAAGGCGGCCCGATTGCAGATAAACCAAGGCCAAGCCTTTGTGGCTCTCATAGCTGTCAGGCTCTGCTTCGCCAGCTCTCTTGTAGGCTTCCTCAGCTTGGCTTAACTTGCCCAGGGCAATGTAAGTCTCTCCCAGGCGGAGACAGGTCTGGACTATGTTGTCCTTAAGCAGGCGCCCATGATTCAGGGGACTCAGCGCCACAGCTTGCTGGTAGTAGGCCAGAGCCTCTTCCCACTTCTTTGCCCTCTGCTCACGCTCGGTGGTGAGGCTGCCCCAGTTCCAGTAGACGCGTCCTAACTTGGCCGCGATGTCAGGATCGAGCGGACTCATCCGTTGAGCGCGCTCTAGTGCTTTACGGCTCTCCTCAAATAAGGCTACTCTTTGATTGTCATCCGAAGCGGCTGCCGCTTTCAATCCGTAGACCCAGCCCAGGGAGGCGTGATACAGATCCCAGCGAGGGGCCAGTTGGATGGCCCGGCGATAAATGGCGATGGCCTTATCTATATCCCCTGTTCCCTCCGAGGATAGGCCAAACTTGTAGTAGATATCCGCCTGAGCGGCCTTTAGATTGGTGTTGAAGATCAGAATAAGGGCCCCTATGCCTATGAGGGGATAGAGCCACCAGGCGCGGAATCTGTAGAGAGGAAGATGAGGGTTGCCTCTCATCACCAAGGTAGCCGCTATAGCCAAGATAACTAATAAGATGTAGACGTAATAGACAATTGTAGCTCTCTCAATACCGGCTCCCGGCAGCACGATAGCAGCGTGAGCAGCTATGAAGGGGAGAAAGCAAAGCAAGCTACCCAGGGCGTAGAGTGAGAGATTGGATATTGGATATTGGAGATCGGAGGTTAGAATCGGTATACCGCCGAGCAGCCAGATTATAAACAGGAGGCCGAAGATAACGGGGCCATTGGCTCTCAGATCAAACTGGTGGGTGATTAAATCGAAACCGGTGGTCGCCAGAATCAGTCCCACCAGGAGAGAATGAGCAAGAAGCTCAGAATTTGGAAGTTTGAAGCCTGCCCTGAGCCTGGCCGAAGGGTTCGAAGCTTGAAGTTTACTACGCCCTCTGCGCCGTCGGCTGCACTGCTGGCCTGAACTGTCAGCAGGTGAAGTCTCAGGTACAGTTTCAGGTACAGGCCCCTCTACTTCGACGGGGCTCAGTACAAGTCCCCAGCAGTAGCCGATGATAACCAACAACGCCGCATAAAGCCAGAAGTAAAGGCGGGTGGCGGTGATGGCGATGCCAAACTGGATTTCGACGAAGTGGGCTATAAGGGCAGAGAGTAGGGTGATCAGTAGAATCTGGTCATGGCTACCTCTACTTCGACGGGGCTCAGTACAAGTGCTCTCCTTTTTTCCTTGACAGAAGAGATTTGATATTAGATATGCGACCAGGGCCAGCAAGATGCCAGCAGGTATCCCCACCCCAGCCCATCTTAACGAACCCTCCACGAGCCAGGGAATCAGTACACCTAGGAACCCTGCCACCAGCCAGGCCACTATGAGCAAAGTGCGCTGCCGAGAATTCGTTATCAGTCCAAGCCACTTAAGGCCGCAGTAGAAGATGCTGCAGAAAAGAACGAGATAGGCAGCGAGTCCGATGAGTCCGCTAGTGACCCAGGCGTCGAGGGTCTCGTTATGGCTACGATCGGCTATCTGTTCGTAGCCTCCCTGGGCTGCCCAGTCAGGATGCATATAGGCATAGAAGATGAGGCCCATCGTCTCTGGCCCATAGCCAATGACGGTCCGGATCTTGTCCGCTGTAATCATATTGACTGCGCTCTGCCAGATCAAGCCTCTATCGTGCATGATGCTGCTAGAAATCTGGGCCAGGCGTTCGATGTAGGGTATCCCTTTGGGAGGCATCAGGGGGCTGTTGGGCAGATTCAACACGGCCAGGATAGCGAGCAGAACGATGCACACGCCGACGGCCGCTAACGCCAATCCCTTCTGCCCTCTTACGGCAGCCAAAATGAGGAAGAAAAACAAGGCTCCTGCCCATAAGCCCACCAGAGGCCCCCGGCTCTGGGTGAACACCAGGCAAATCAACTGGAGGATCAAAAGGAGGAGATAGCATCCGAGCAGGACCAGGGGAGGCCGGGCTTTCTTTTCCTTGGTGCGAATGAGGGAGAAAGAGCGAACGAGTTGCCATCCGGTCAAGGGAACCACCATGATAATATAGGCCCCAATCAAAATGGGGTTGCCCAGCGTGGATTCGACACGCTGGGTGCCTCCCCTGATCCAAATCAAGGGGTCTACTCCATAATGCTGCATGATCCCGTAAAGAGAACCGGGCAGGCTGGTGAGCAGGATGACTGTGAGTAAGCGTTCCAACTGCTGACGGGTACGTAAGGTCTCTAGCATCAGGAAGAAGATGACCACATAGCAGAGGGTAGTATAGAGGCCTTGATGTCGGTGATAGGAGCCCCAAAAACTGATTCGGGGGGATATGGAGGTAATGGTGGTTAGGATGCAGCTCGCAACCAAAAGCAAGCTCGGAAGGAGCAGGGGGGTTTTAGATGCTAGATGTTGGATATTGGATATTGGATATGGAGTACTAGCTTCTCGTTTCCAGCTTCTAGCTTCCAGGACCTTGATCAGCCAGGCTGCCAGCATCACCACGGTGAGGGAGCGAAGCAGGGCGACCTTACTGGCCTCAAAGACGCGGTTACTGTACCAACTGAAGAAAAGGGGGGTGACTATAGCCGCCGCCAGCCAACCGGCTTCGACGATCTTGTCGCAGAAAACACTCCACTTGGTTTGCACGACGGGTAACCTTATCTACCCTTAAACGAGATCATGGCTCCTATGGTCTTGGCCAGGATGAGCAGGTCCAGGTAAATGGATTTATGCTTAATGTAGTAGAGATCGTACTGAACCTTCTCCATGGCGTCTTCAATCGAGTCAGCGTAACCATATCTGACCAGGCCCCAACCGGCCATTCCCGGTTTCACGGAGTGGCGGACCCTGTAGAAAGGGATCCGCTCCTCTAGCTCGGCCACGAACTCCGGTCTCTCCGGCCGAGGTCCAACTATACTCATCTCCCCCTTGAGCACGTTGATGAACTGGGGTAGTTCATCCAGCCTGGTAAGACGTATAAATCGCCCTACCCGGGTTATCCGGGGATCGCCCCTCTTTGCCCAGACCGCTACCCCTTCTTTCTCAGCGTTGGGGATCATGGAGCGGAGTTTGATCAGGCGAAAGACCTTCCTGCCCTTGCCCATCCTCTCCTGGGTGTAGAATATGGGGCCGGGTGAGTCAATGTACAGAGCCAGGGCAACCAAGGGCAGCAGGATGGTAAAGACAGTCAATCCTATAGTAGCGATAGAGAGGTCCACCGTCCGTTTGAATAGGGGGAAGAAGCCACGAGTGGAGGGGTGATCCAGGGGCAGGGCCAATTGCCAGCTATCGCCGATGTGCTCCACCGGCACCTTGCCCGTTATCTCCTCATAGAGGAGGGGCATGGGAGTGATCTGGACACCTTGCTCCTGGCAATCCATCAGGGCTCGAAAGAGCTCGGGATGCATATTGTAGGTTATGGCCAGGATGACCTCGGAGATGTCTTTGGTCTTCACCAGGGAGGCCAGATCCCAGCGGGTGCCGATGACGGGCAGCCCTCCGATGACTTGGCTCTGCTTGCCAGGGTCATCGTCAATGTAGCCAACTAGTTGGTAATCCGGCCCCAGGTATTCTCTGATAGCTCGGGCGATAGTTTGGCCTGATGCGCCAGCCCCAACAATGATGGCTCGGCGCTGGAAGGGAAGGCGGCCGAAGAAGATGGCGTAGGCCGAGCGCCAGAGGCCCAAGAGGATGAAAGATAGAACTGCGTAGAAGAAGATAAACAGACGGGGCAGGGAGTTGCGAGGGGAAAAGAAATAGATCAGGAGATAGACCAGGAGCATAAAGGCTGTGATCTTGAGGAGAGTGAAGGCACTGGACACGAAATTGGCGGCGGTCTTCAGTTCATAGAAATCATTCACGGAGGCTAACAGTAGCCAGAGGACGGTCAGGAAAAGGAACCAGTGGGCTTGTGAAAGAATAAAATCCTGGGAGAAAGGGCGCAATGGATCCCTCAGCGTCCATAACCAAAGGGCAACTAAAGTAGCCCCATTGATCAGCAAGAGGTCCATAAAGACCAGAAGGGCTTTTCGCTCGGATATTCGAAGGGGTAATTGGGGCCATGGCATTGTTTGTCACCCCATCTCTTTATCAATAATTTCTCTGACTGATCGTTCCAGCAACCTCGCATGGGCAATCCGAGCCCGACCAATAGCGTCTTGGCTATCCATCCTCTGATTCACAGGCACTCCTTCTAGTCTTCCTTTCACTTTGTTACCTTTCATCGCTCCAACCTCTGTATCCATTGACGGGCCAATCCCGCCATCACCCCCGTCCCTACCGAAGCAGTGGACACCAGGATAAATAGAAGGGTTAGCAGTCCGACCTCTAAGTCTTTGCGAACCACCCACCACCAGAAGGGCAAGGATACGAGGAAAAACAGCAGGGCGAGCCCCCCCTGTTTTTGTCAAACGAAAAAGTGCCCATTTGATAATCGAAAAGAGACCCACTTGA
>CAYUPJ010000094.1:0-16150 GCA_964446635.1 uncultured Anaerolineae bacterium | reverse complement strand
TTTGCGGCCTCTTCGTCTTCTGGCGCCTACCTCAGGTGCGACGGTTGGAGTAGCTGCCGTCAACTATCGCGAGCGCCTGTGTCGGAACGCGGTGCCGATGAGCTAGCCACTCACCCCCTCCACCACCGCCACCTCTTCCTCCGTCAGCCCGTACAGCCGATAGACGATCAGGTCAATGAGGCAGTCTGTGGCGGCGATGCGGGCCAGCAGCGGCTGGAGCTTCCCCACCGAGGCCTGGTACTCGCGCCGGATGCGCTCCGACGCCTCCCGCCCCACCACGTCCACCTTCTTGATCTGGCGGCAGTTGCGGTCCAAAATGCGCTGCATCTCCGCCCAGTCGTGCTGGTAGTAGGCTTTGAGGTTGGTCTTGAGGGACCACTCCTCGACGGGCAGGCCCGTGTAGCCTGCCAGCCAGTCCAGGAAGCCGCGTACCTCCGCGCTCTTGGCCTTGTGCATCTCGATCATCTGTTCGGCCAGGTGGGCCAGCAGGTCGTGGATGACGTCGGATTGTTCACCCTCACCCCCCAACCCCCTCTCCCTATCAGGGAGAGGGGGAGTCGCAGGCGGGGGTGAGGGTAGGCGGGCGTCCAGCCAGTGGCCGAGAGGGCTGTCAACGAATTCAGCGAACGAATAAACGAATCCCTCGCCGCCCATTCGTTTATTCGTTGCCCATTCGTTGACAGTCTCCCCTGCCAGCCCCTTCCCCTCCTCCACCAACCTCTCCCGCTCCTCCTGCGGCGTGGTGAAGGCGACGCGGCGGATGGGGAGTCGTAGCATTTCGCTACGTGTGACCTTGACCCCCGCGAAAAGTTTGCTGTTGTAGAAGGCAATGAGTCGGGAATTCAGTAGTGACAGAACGTATCGAAGTTGGATATGAGCCTCTTGATACAGAGCGACTACGTAGGTCGATCCAAGGCAGTAATATTGTTCATCGTCGTAAATCCCAACGAATCGCCTGGCCTCATCCAAGAATCTATAAACGATGAGCTTTTCTCCCTTCTCGAATCGAGCTGATTCCCCCGGTCGAGCTGTTGACTTCTCACCCGTCATTTGATGGGGAAGGTAATACAGGTATAGGCCATCCCATGAGTAGTCATATCGACTGAAGGCTTCTCCGACGAGCAGACGTTTCGGATTGAGGTCGTCCCGGAATTCGTAGCCTGTGTATTTCTCATTGTTTGCAGTGTCACATCCTCTATCCACTGACGCCAAACTGCCAAGTGAACGACTTTGTTCTTCCATCTTGGCGAGAATTGACGCCAACTCTGGATCCCACTCCAGATTGAAAACGAAGTCGGGCGTTTCTCGAAATGCTTTGACCGGAATCGCTCTGAATCCAGTACTAGCTGCAATTGCTCCAGGAAGGGCAACCAGAGCAAAGTCCCGCAGGTCTCTAGCCTTCATGGAGTGGCTATCCGTAGCAACGAGCTTTTGAACGGTCATAGTGCTTGTGGCGATTCCCGCGTCCTCAAATACGCCAAATGGCAGCAAATCCAGCCTGTGGACCGCCATTTGATGCAACAATAGCTTGCGCAAGTTTATGAAGCTACTGTTGGATAACCACGAATAGGGGGTTATCAGACTTGAGTAGCCCCCGCGGCGCACCAAGCGCAACGCTTTCTCCCAAAAAATGGCGTATACGTTGCACTTGTGCATAGCTGTTTCGAACAACCTCTGGCCTGCCAGATCCCTAGCATAGTAGTAGTCGCGGTCATCAGAAGCCATGTCTTCCATGCTCAGGTACGGCGGATTCCCTACCACCGCATCAAACCCGGCCTGCTCCTTCAGCGGGCGGCCTAACTGGTCGAAGAAGACCTCGGGGAACTCCAGCTCCCAGTGGAAGAAACGCTTCTCCCGCCACAGGGCGTGGGTGCGGTCCAGGTAGGGCTGGGCCTGGACATCGGGCAACATGCCCTCCCCGGTCTGCACCCGCCGTACCAGGTCGGCGTAGACCTCGGGCGCCATCTCGTTGCCGAAATAGGCGCTCACCCACAGGTCGGCGATCTGCCGCCAGCGCTTCAGATGCACCTCCAGCAATTTCTGGAAGATGCGCTCCTTCTGGTGGATGTCCTCCACGCTGTCGCTGGCCAGCTCCTGAATGGCAGCCAGGCCGCCCACGGCCAGGCTCACGTCCCGGGTGAAGGCGCTTTCGTCCCACATGGCAAGCTGGGACACCTCGGAGACCCGAAGGGTTTCCGAAACCCTTCGGGTCTTTTTCTGCACTGGCAGCGCTTGCAAGTCCTCCAGACGCGCCCCGATGAGGGAGTTGCCACAGCGCAGGTGGTGGTCCAGGAAGGAGAGGGGCTTGCCCTTGGCCGTCGTGGCCAGCCACAAGGACAGCTTGGCCAACTCTACCGCCAAGGGGTTGACGTCCACACCATAGATGCCGCTCTCCACCACACGCCGCCGCCAGTAGTTGATCTCCGTCTCGCCTGCCCCTTCATCCCCCTCAGCTCCGGCTCCCAGCCTCACGCCGAAATCTACGATGCGCTGGGCCAGGTAGTCTGTGGTCTCCACCAGGAAGTGGCCGCTGCCCATAGCCGGGTCCAACACCTTCAGCTCCAGCACTGCCTCACCGAAGCCCTCCCGCACCCTGGCCAGCTCTCGCTCCAGCAGTTCGCGGTTCTCGCCCCGCGCCGCCTTGAGCCTGGCCTCCAGGTCAGTCAGCCGGTCCTGGATGGCCCGCTGCTTCTCGTCCACCAGCGGGCCCAGCGTGTTCTCCACGATGTACTTGACGATGTAGTCGGGTGTGTAGTAGGAGCCTGTGGCCTTGCGCTCCCCCCGATCGGTCACCAGGTAGACGCTATCAGTAGGAAAGACGACCCTCTGCCCCTCCTCGGCGGGCACGACCCGCTCCCCCTTGCGGTCTTTCGCCACCGCCATGTCCCGGTCGGCGTAGCGGAGCTGATACTCCAGCAAGCCCTCGTAGATGGAGCCCAGGTGACGGATCTCCAGGTCGCGGTAGTCCACGAAGTCCAGGCCCTGCGGCCCCTGAACCCGCGCCAGCAGGTCGAGGGCCTGCACCAGGTAGGCATCGCCGATGGTCTGCTCCTCCAGGAAGGGGTACTTGGTGGGGTCAAAGAGGCGGCCGTTGTAGGCCGGGATGCCCAGTTCATCGCTGCCCTCGTTGATGATGTAGAACACTGCCTTGAGGTTGTCCCAGATGGTGGCCCACCGAGGGAGGTAAGGCACGCTGCGATCCAGCTTGTCGGCGATGTCTTCTTTGACGGCTTTGAGGCTGTAGACCTCGGCGTAGCTGCGATTTTCCAGGGGCAGCAGGCGGCGGCTCTCGGCGTAGAAGATGAACAGCAGGCGGTAAAGAAGGATCAGGGCGTTGTCGTGGACCTCCTTGAGGTCGGCCGGAGTGAGGGACGTGCCCGGATACTTGAGGAAGCCCTCGGCCAGGAGCCGCAACGCCTCGTAGACCCGCTCCTTCAGGTCCTCGCTGATCCCCTGGGCGTACTCGCGGCTCTCCCGCAGCACCTGATCCAGGAACTGGGGGAAAGCGACGCGACGGAAAAAGAGGTAGAAGTACTTGAAGTGCTCGATCTGCCCCTGCTCGAGGAGGTTGACTAGGTCGACCTCGTAGTAGGAATCCAGGCGGAAGCTGGACTCGTGGTGGTAGAGGCGCCACAGCCGGCCGTTGGTGAGCAGTCCCCAGTCGCGCCCCGTGATGCGCAGGTAGTAGTCAATCTGGTAGCTGGGGTTAGCGTTGGAGAAGGCGTCACCCGCGCCGTCGGTCAACCGCCTGTCCAGGGAGCGATCCCAGCGCTTGGCATCGGCCACGGCCAGGGCCGTTCCATAGAACTCCGCCGTGCCCAGGTGGGGGAGGGTAGCCCGACGGGTGGCCTCATCGGGGAAGAGGGCGTAGTCGGGCGTGCGGCTGCCCTCTGGCGAGGGGAGCGCAGCCCCCACGTGGTAAGTGTGGCCCAGGAGGTCCAGGATGGGGCGGATCCACTCATCCTCCAGCGCCGACTCGCTTAGGGCGGGCCTCAGCAGGGCCCGCTTGTCAGCATGGAGCTGGTGGAGAGCCTCTAGAGCCTGTGCTGCCTCCGCATCGGCCTCACGCCAACTCGACTGTCGTGGCAGAAGCGTATTCAGGTAGTAGTCGGAGAAGAGGTAGTGATTGCGATGAGTCTCTAACGGTAAGGCAAGTTGTGTAGGTAGTGAAGACATGGGGTCTTCCCTTTCACAGTTCTCAAACCACAGCAGCAATAGCCAGGAGAGGGTTCGTCTTTTTGGCCAGTATTGTTGAAGTCATTGCTTTCAATCTTTCATCTCCACAAGCTTGAGCGCAAGGTTCTCAAAGCGCAGGCCATCGCGCCCAGGGTGTCCCGATCCCCACCGTTCAGCACCTCGCAGAAAAGACACGCCACGAAGGGCTGGAGATGGCGCAGAAAGAAGTAGATGGCAAAGGGCAGCGATTCGTGTCCGGTAGGGTCATTCAGTCCAGCCTCATCTTCCTCTCCTGGCTCTTTATTTTACCACGAAGACGCAAAGACACCAAGAATTAGTCCAGATTCACAATCGCCCAGCCGATTCGGTCAATCGTCGTTCCCTGAGGATAGTGGGCGTCGCAACTTACGATGACAGTGTGTGGGTACCCCAGTTCTTCCAGGCTGAACTGCGCGAGCACATGAGGCCATCTTCTGGCCAGAAGACCTTGTTGAGATGAGAAACATTGATCGAACGCCCCTCGATCTGCCACACTTTTGATACTGGGTTCCTCAATGTATCCCTCTCCGTGATGACTGCTCAATTCTCATTAGCCGTGAGGCCGAGGGCCTGGACATAGAACCGGTTTACGTATTCCTTCACCATCCGCCGGGTGCTGAAGGCAGGAGCCACACTCTTGATGGCGGCCTTCATCACTTGGACAAACCCGTGAGGCACCCCATCGTCAGATCGTTGGTAGAAGAGCGGAATGATCCTTTCTTCCAGAAGGCGGTACAGAGCCTCGGCATCGGCCTGCGTATGATCTCCCTGAATGTCATCCCCGCCAAAGGCCCAACCGTTGGCCCTATTATACCCCTCAATCCACCACCCGTCCAGAATGGAGAGATTCGGAGTCCCGTTGACGCTGGCTTTCATGCCGCTGGTCCCGCTGGCCTCAAGGGGCGGCAGGGGGTTATTGAGCCAGACATCCACCCCGTGAACCATATACTCCGCCAGTTGCTGGTCGTAGTTCTCCACGAAAGCGATCCTTCCGGCAAACTCAGGATTTTGGGCCAGGCGAAAAATCTTTTGAATCAGGCGCCTGCCCTCCAGGTCGGCAGGATGGGCTTTCCCGGCAAAGATGATCTGCATCGGGTGCCAGGGATCGGTCAGCAGGCGCTTGAGCCGTTCGAGGTCGTAGAGGATCAAATCAGGCCGCTTGTAAGCGGTGAACCGCCGTGCGAACCCCAGGGTCAGGATCTCGGGGTCGAGCAGGGCACCGAAGGCAATGACGTTACAGGCAGCCACCCTGTCCTGCTGCCAGCGTGCCCGGGCGCGCTGGTCAATTTGGGCGATCAGCGCGCCTTTGAGTTCCTGGTGCAATTGCCATAGTTCCGCGTCGGGGATCTCGTCTACGAGTTCCCATACCGCTGGCCGGTCCTGGTGGGCGGGCCAGGCCGGGCCCAGGTATCTGGTCAGCAAGGGTTGCAAGCGAATGGGTTCAATCCAGCTCGGCAGATGAACGCCATTGGTGATGGCCTCAATGGGCACTTCCTCTTTTTTCTCCGGCCACAGGCCAGCCGTGGCTGGCAGGCCAGCCGTGGCTGGCAGGCCAGCCCACATTTTGCGAGCCACCTGACCATGTCGCTGGCTGACGGCGTTGCAGAACCGAGCCATTCGCAGGGCCAAGACAGTCATGTTGAACCCCGCGCCGGGGTCCTGGGGGTTAGCCCCCAGTTGGAGAAAGGTATCGCGATCGGTGCCTAGACGGGCGTAGTATTCACCCAGGTACCTATCCACCAGTTGGAAGGGAAAAACGTCGGTTCCCGCCGGTACGGGAGTGTGGGTGGTGAAGATGGTGCTCTCCCGCACCCGCTGGGTGGCTTCTTCAAAACTGGCTCCATCCTCCACCAAGGTCCGAATACGCTCGAGAACGGCCAGAGCTGGATGGCCCTCGTTCAGGTGAAGCACGGCAGGCCGAATGCCCAGGGCCTCCAGCACCCGCATTCCTCCCATCCCCAATACGATCTCCTGCCGCAGTCGCTGTTCGGGGTTGCTGGTATAGAGGTGGTGGGCAATCGCCCGGTCCCAGGGCTGATTAGCCTCCAGGTCTGCGTCCATCAGGTACAGCGACACCCGGCCCACGGCCACTTTCCAGACCGCTACGTGGACCGGGGGATCGAAGAGGGGCACCTGGACCGTGAGCCGCTGGCCCTCGCTGTCCAACACCGGGGTGATGGGGTCATAAGTTCGGTCCAGGGTCTCTTCCACGTCCTCTTGCCACCCATCTTCCCGGACCTGCTGCCAGACGTAGCCCTGCGAGTAGATCATCCCCACCGCCACCACCGGAACC
The DNA here is from genome assembly GCA_964446635.1 of uncultured Anaerolineae bacterium. Taxonomy (GTDB): domain Bacteria; phylum Chloroflexota; class Anaerolineae; order VGOG01; family VGOG01; genus CAYUPJ01. Next base: position 9,642 of record CAYUPJ010000094.1, on the reverse strand, counting down.
GCCAGGTCGCTACATTCCTTGAGGTGATCCCCAGCCAGGATGCCTAGCCCTCCGGCGTAGACTGGAAGCGAGGCGTGGAGGCCGTACTCGGCAGAAAGGTAGGCCAGTGGCGACGATAGACGACCGTACTCAGCAGCAAACCACCCCGCCTGGGAAGCGGTTTCTGCCTCAAACTGGTCTATCACAGCATCGTAGTGCGTCAGGAATTCCTGATCCTGCGCTGCGCTCGCAAGCACCTCTGATGGAAGGAGGGCCAACATTCGCACGGGATTGTGTCCACTTGAGCGCCAGGCTTGCAGATCCAGGGCGCGAAACAGCCCCCGCGCCGGTGGATTCCAGCTCCACCATAGGTTGTAGGCCAGCTTTCCCAGGCCGCGAATGCGCTCCGGGAGATTAGGGAATTGACTGATCTCGCTCATGGTCATTGTCGTGTCAGTTCTCAAAACTGCAGCCGCTGGTAGAAAACTTTCTTCGCCAGTTCCGACGTGGCGATATACAACACCGTAATGCCCCCCAAGATCAGGAGAATTGCTGGGGGCAGCGGGGTGAAACCCAAGAGCCCATTCAACGGCGAGTAAGGTAAAATGACTGTCACCCCGGCGACGACCAGAGTGGCAACCAGCAGGTAGCGGCTTGGCCTGCTCTTGAAGAAAGGCCGCCGGGTGCGAATGACCAGCAATATCAACAACTCGGTCAAGACGGACTCCAGGAACCAGCCCGTTCTAAACTGACCTGTTGTGGCATGGAGGATGAGCAAGAGCGTGCCGAAGGTGAGATAATCGAACACCGAACTCACTGCGCCGAAAGTGACCATAAAGTCGCGGATGAACCTGATATTCCAGCGTCGAGGTTTCTCGACGAGTTCACGATCCACGCTGTCGCCGGCGATGGTTATCGCCGGGAAGTCCGTCAGGAAATTGGTTAGCAGAATCTGCATGGGCAGCATAGGCAAGATGGGCAAGAAAAGAGAAGCTCCGGCCATGCTGAACATGTTGCCGAAGTTGGCGCTGGTGGTGATGAACACGTACTTGAGGGTGTTGGCAAAGGTGGTGCGCCCCAGCACGATGCCCTGGTGCAGCATGGCCAGGTCCCGCTCTAGCAAGACAAGGTCGGCGGCTTCTTTGGCCACGTCCACCGCCGTATCCACCGAGATGCCCACGTCGGCGGCGTGGAGGGCGGGTGCGTCGTTTATGCCATCGCCCATGTAACCGACCACGTGCCCCGTCTTCTTCAGGGACAGGATGATGCGCTCCTTCTGGTTGGGGTCCACTTCGGCGAAGAGGTTTGTCCGCTCAGCAGCTTGCCAGAGGGCTTCGTCGTGTAGCTCGTCCAGTTCGGCGCCGGTCAGCACCCCGGTCACCTCCAGTCCGACGGCCTCGGCGGTGTGCAGGGCCACCAGCCGGTTGTCACCGGTAATGATCTTGAGCTGCACGCCCAGTTCGGCCAGGTCGGCGATGGTTTCACGCACACCGGGCTTGGGTGGGTCGAAGAAGAGCAGAAACCCAGCGAAGGTCAGATTGTGCTCATCGGCGCGGGTGTAGGCTGGCTGCGGTGGCAATGGCTTCGTGGCCACCCCCAGCCCGCGAAAGCCCTGCCCGCTCCAATCCGCATAGCGCTGCTGAATCTGGGCCAGGCGTGCGCCATTCAGCGGAACCATGGCCTCACCGTCGTGTACCTGTGTGCACACTGCCAGCACGTTATCCAACGCCCCCTTGGTGATCAGTAGGGGCTGGCCTTGCGCCAGCCCTTGGGCATCCGCAAGGGATGCCCCTACCTGTACGACCACGCTCAGCCGCTTGCGCACGAAATCGTAGGGCACCTCGTCCACCTTGCTGACATCCTCCAGGTGCAACGCACTTTGGAAGTGCGTTGCACCTGCGGCGAGGATAGCCTCGTCCAGCGGATTGGCCAGCCCGGTCTGAAAGTGGGCATTCAGGTAAGCATAGCGAAAGACCTCGTCCAACGGTTGCCCGTGCACGTCCAGTGCCCCGTCCAGTCGCACCACCCCCTCGGTCAGCGTGCCCGTCTTGTCGGTACATAGTGTATCCATGCTGCCAAAGTTCTCAATGGACTCCAGGCGGCGCACGATGACGCCGCCAGCAGCCATGGCCTGCGATCCCTTGGACAAATTGATGCTGATAATGGCCGGCAGGAGTTGCGGTGTCAGGCCCACCGCCAGGGCAACCGAGAAAAGCAGCGAGTCGAGAACTGGCTTATGGAAGAAAACGTTGACGGCAAAGACAATCAGTACCAGTACCATCATCACCTCGGTGAGCAGGTAGCCAAAGCGTCGGATGCCACGCTCGAACTCGGTCTCAGGCGGGCGCAGGGTCAGTCGTTTGGCGATCTGGCCGAAGGCGGTGGCGGTTCCCGTCTGCACGATCAGGGCGTGGGCGCTGCCGCTGCGCACGTTGGTCCCCATGAAGACGCAGTTGGTGCGCTCCGCCAGGCTAGCGCGTGCCTCGACCAGACCGGGCTTCTTTTCCACCGGGAAGCTCTCACCCGTCAGCACCGCCTGGCTGACGTAGAAGTCCCTGGCCTCCAGCAGGACGCCGTCGGCGGGCACCAGGCTACCGGCCGATAGCAACACCACGTCGCCGGGCACCACCTCCTCGGCGGGAATGGCCTGCGGCTGGCCGTCGCGCAGCACCATGGCCTTGATCTTCACCTGTGCGCGTAGCTTCTCGGCGGCGGTGTTGGCGCTGTACTCCTGCACCAAGCTCAGCACGGTGCTGCCCAGCACGATGGCCAAAACGATCAGGGCATCCACCCATTCCCCCAGCACTCCCGATACGCCGGTGGCAAAGAGCAGGATGAGGATGATGGGGCTCTTGAACTGGTTGAGGAAGAGCCCCAGCGCTGTCGCCTTCTTCCTGGCTTTCAACACGTTAGGGCCGAACTGTTCCAGTCGCTGTCTGGCATCGTCCGTGCGAAGGCCATCGAGTGTGCTGTGCAGTGTTGCCAGCAGGCTTTCCAGGGATTGGCTCCAGTACTGGTCCGGCTTGGTGATATTCTCAGTCATGGGTTCCGCCGAAGATTCCCGATAGCTTTTGCTTTTCATGCCTCTCCACCAGCTTGAGCGCAAGGCCCTCAATGTACTTGCGATTCTTGTAACTACTCAGGCTGTCATTGCGAGCGAAGCGAAGCAATCCCCCAGCCGCAAGGAGGAGATTGCTTTGCTTCGTGCCTCGCAACCGCAAAAAACGCTCCTACTCAGAAACTTGTCTCTGTCATTGCGAGGCGGCGCTCTTCCGCCGAAGCAATCCCCATCTCGCGAATTGGGGATTGCTTCAGGCGCACACACCGCGCCTTCGCAATGACAGGATGGGCAGTGTTTCTGTCCTTTAGAATGGCGGCCGCGCCATGGCCAACTCGCAATGACACGGGCTGAGCAGTTACCGATTCTTGATCTTTTCCCGCCAGGCCCGCGGGGTGGCTTCAACGCCTAGATAGGCCCCGGAGATGGCGCAGACCATGGCGCCCAGGGTGTCTCGATCTCCGCCGTGCAGGACGGCGCAGAAAAGGCAGGCCTCGAAGGACTGGGAAGGGCACAGAGATTCATTCTCGATCCTCCAACAACAGGTCGGCCCCCGCCTGTTTGCCTCGCGTTTGTGTCACCGGCGCCATAGGAACCAGTTTGCGCCCACTCCAGGCTATCAACCCAGCCTGGACCAGTTCCTGCAGCCGGGTCTCCACCGATGGACTCAGCTGTGCTTTCAACTCTCGAATGCCTACCGTCATTTCGATCATTGTCACACCCCATCTATCGTTGTAGTCACATTATACTACAAGAAGACCACAAACAGCAAACGGCTGAATCCTATCTCAGGAAACTGAAACTCTCAGCTACCCGTTGGATAGGTGGTAGCAGCCACTGCGGGCAGAGGCCCAGCCCCAGGCAGAGGACGATCATCCCCAGGATCATGAGGGAAGCAACGAGGGGCTCTCGCTTAACTTCAGGCTCACTGGACGGGCTTAAGAGGGTGCTCAACCCACGCAGGTAGCCCAAGGCTACGCCCGCTCCCGAGAGCAGCATGGCGAAGGCCAAACCAGGTGCCGGGCCAAGAGAAAGGAGGCGATAGATGGCCCAGCGGCTGGGGAAGCCAGCAGTGAGGGGCATCCCGGCCAGGGATAGACCGCCCAGCACCAGGCCAGCCGTGGAAAGGGGCAACCGCCTGGCCACCCCACCCAGACGGTGTCCTGAGCCTGTCGAAGGATCGGTGAAGGCATCGCTTCCAGCATGGTGACGTATCACCGCCAGCCCCATGGCCGTCAACGTCAGGCCCACGGAGCGATGTACAACCTGTAACAGGGCAGCGGTAAGAGCAGTGGGGGAAGCGCTACCTAAAGCCACCAGGGTGCACCCCATGTCGCTCAAGACCGCGTAACCCAGCAGGCGACCGAAATCCCGCTGGGCAAAGGCCAGCAGTCCGCCCACGACGACCATCAAGAGCCCACCCAGGCGCAGGAAGCTGTAGACTTGTGGGTCTTCCAGCCAGGGGTAGGATTGCAGGAGGCTCAGCATCAGCAACAGCACCACGGCGTTGGTCACGGTGAAAACGAAGGCGGCCACTACAGGCGGGGCATCTGCGGCCACGGCCGAGACCCAACCGTGGAAGGGCACCACTGCTAGCAGGATGGCGAACCCTATGGCCAGTAGGACTGCGGCGTAGCGGAGGAGGGCCAGATTGTCGGGGTTGATGGCCTGGAGCTCGATCAGCCAGGGGGTTATCAGCAGAGGAGGAATCGCCAGGCTCACCATGACCAGGTACTGCAGAGCACCCCGCCCTGGGCCCTGTCTATTGCCCAGGATGAGAAAGACAGCGACGAGGCTTGCGATCCACAAGAAAAGCACGGCGAAGAGGAAATGCTGGACCATCACCGCCGCACTGAGCAGGCTCAGGATGACCAGGCCCAAAGGGAAAAACAGGCGGCCCTGGGATATACGCCAGGCAAAGAGGAAGGCAACGGTGGCTATCAGGTAGATGAAGCCCAAGGTGAAACTGCCGGCAAGCTCCAGAGCAAACTCTCGCCCCAGCACTGTCATCGGCTGGCCCAGGGCTACCTCCAAGCCAAACACTGAGACCGACCGGTCGAGGGGGAGGTGCCAGCACAGGCTAGCCATGATGAGCGCCGTGGCCGAAGCGAGGGAGGCCGCCAGGAGCGCCCAGCGTCGCAAGAGAAAGACCACAGGGGCCAGAACCAAAGGCAAGACGATTAGAAACAGCGGGCCAGCGATCATCTCTCCCTCTCCTCCGGTGTCAATTCAGCTCTCGAGGCTGCGAGATAGGCAATGGCTAGAGCGATGAGGAAGTTGGCTATCCCCAAGAAGCCGGCCACGCTCAAGCTGCGCTCCAGCACGGAATAAAATAGCTCGAATCCGGTGATGAGGGTGAGAAGCCCCATGCCGGCCTTAAGTGGCTCATCGGTCAGGATCAGGACTAACAGGCCCAGTGAGGCCAGCCAGTAGCAGGCAAAGCCAATGTCCGATGGCCCCTCGGGCAAAGGATAACGTTTTGACAGGCTGTAGACGACCAACCCCACGAAGAGGGTGGCCAAAAGACGAAAGGAAAAATCCGTCAGCCAGGCCCCTCGCCTGGCTGCAGGGAGGGGCGAGCGGCCGTCCTCAGTAGCCTCTTGCTCCGATGTCTGCTCTTCCTCGCTCACGTCGGCTAGGCGAGCCGTCAGGTATAGGACGATGCACACCAGCGCGCCTACGAGCACCTTGATCACGGCTACCTGAGGTTGGATGAGCCGAGTGAGCAACAGGCCCACCAGGACGTACTGAATGGCCAGCGCGGCCAGCGACAAGCGCCAATCCCTGATCAAGACAATGAGGCTGGCGGTGATGATCAAACCGATGATGGCTGGCGTGGTCGTGAGAAACGAGAGTTTGGCTAAGACATCCGGCAAAGTAGGCATAGGTTCTCCACCTATCCACTCCGAAGGAACAAAAGCACAAGAAGGCCCACGACAGCGATCCAGCTCAAGTATCCACCGCCCTCGCTCACCCTCCCTGCTATCCGCAAAGCACCCGCTACACCATCAACAATCTGTCTGAGGAGGCCATAAAACCATTCCAGGCGAAGTGTTGTCGTCAGCTTCAACCAAAAGGGCTCAAATGGATCAAAGACCCTCTGGCGATAGCGGTGAAGGAGGTAACCTCCCATGAGGACCAAAAAGAGGGTCGCCCATTGACCAATGGTTGTCGAGCCGAGCAAGCTCGCCAGGGTAGGGAAGGAGACCGGCTCCATCAAGGGGCTCAGCACGGGTGGGTGCAGTCCCAAAATGAGGATGGGCGCAGCGAACAACGCTGCACCAATCATGAATAACCTTTCGTAAACAGGCTCTGACGGGAAGGTATTGATAGAGGCTGACCACATTCTAAGCAAGGCGGCGAAGAGGAAGGCCTCTGCCAATAGGCTCAGAGCCAAAAGAGCCAAATGGGGCGCTGTCAGAAGGGAATGGTAGAGATGCCAGCGGCCAACAAAACCCAAGGTCAGAGGAACTCCAGTTAAGGAAGCTATAGCCAGGCCTGGGGCCGCTCTGAACCAAGGTTTCAAAATTGCTCTAACGGGATTGCCCAATCCCCGCTCTTGGCTCAAGAAGAGGAGGCCCAGGCAGAAGACCAGGTTCAGGATTGGCCATAGAACAACGAGCGTTGTGGGTGATTCGACAATGGAAAAGGATGTGACGGCGTAGCCCACCTGACTGATCATGATAAAAGACAAGCTCTTGCCAGGGTCATCCTCGGCCCAAGCCAGCAAGGCGCCAATGAGAAAAGCCAAACTACCAGCGATGCTCAATACTTGCCCATAGGGCGCCCCGACGCCGGCCCAGGCGGAGAGGCGGACCAGTAGATACAGGCCAGCGCTGGCGGGAACAAGGTGAAGCAGGGACCTGGCAGCCAGCCCGGCTTCAATACCGATGGGTATCCACAAGTGGAGGGGGTATAGCCCCACCCGTACCAGGGCTGCCAGCAAGATGAGGCCAAAGACAGAGGTGGACACGTTCGCTTCGCTCAGTGCAGGGATGTAACTTGACCTGAGGGAAAGGCTACTGTCACCTAGCAGCAAGGCTGCCGCCAGCAAGCTCAGGCAGGCCAGACAACCGAGGTTCAGGATGCGAGAGGTCATCTTTTTTGATCCACTAGGGTCGCTGGCGGCGAGGGCCCAGAGAAAGGTCAGATCGAAGATGACCCAGCTCAGGCCCAGAGTAATTAAGTTGGCCGAAAAGACGAAACTGAAGCCAGCGGCCAGAAGGGCCAATAGGGCAGGGTAGGATGGCCCTTCTAGCTCCTCGGAGCGCCCCAAACCAGGGGCGATGGTGGCCAGTCCCACCAGGGCCATCAGGGCAGCGAAGAGGAAAGCTAACCCGTCAACATGGTAGGCCAAGTCACTCTCGAAGAAGGGCCGCCAGCGAGAGATAGTGCCTTCGGCGGGCAAGTCCCTGGCGAGGAAAAGCAACACCAGGAAAGCGACGCCGATTATCAGCAAAGCCAGGGGACTTCGATTCCGAGGCCCTGCAGCCCTCATCAAGAGCAAAAGCGCCAGGGCCCCTGCTAATAGCACGACCATGGGGGTGGCAATTAAACCAGACATGTATTCTCCCAAAGCTGACTGGTTTCGCTATTCTATCACAAAACAATGGACACAATTCACAAACTGTCGTTATCACAGATCGCATTGTGTTGGATTGACAGGCGTATTATATACCCGTGACCCCAGCTAGGCAAGTTCAGTGGTACGACCAAGAGGCAGCACAACAGCCACCTGCGTCAACCGCCCAGGTGGCTTATTGCCTATTGCCAAACGGGGTGAAATATGATATACTATGCTTAGGGCCTGTCCTGAGCCCGTCGAAGGATTGTACCCCCTCTTTCTGTATTGAGTGGGTCGCCATAAGTTCTTTCGACTTTGCCTTGCTACGAAGGGGAGAAGGATGATGAAGATAAGGACACCCAGCACACGCGCTTACTACCCGGCGTCGGCGAATGAGAAGGATCGGCTCCTGTGCTGGATCCCACCGGCGGGACTGGAGCGCATGGTACAGGACGGGCGTATTGTACCAAATGTCTTTGATGATTACCCTTATGGTCTCGAACTCGAGGTTTCCAGGTCAGCTTTCAACGAATTGCATGTAGACCTCGGTGTCAGTCCCGAGGCCTTGAGAGAGGCCTATGCGGAACTCCTTGAGCAGGGGCTGCTTCCTGAGTCAGGAAGGGTGGATGGCGCCAGCCTGGAAAGAGTCGCACAGGAAATGGAGCGAAGTGGGCCAGGAGCTCCCAAGAGAGGCGAGACCGGATCTGTTAAGCGCTCGATTGGGCGAAAGCTGCCAGAACCCAAAATGACAGATGGCGAGGACCCCATGACTGCCATGCTCAAGCTTCTCTAAGACAGGAGGATGTAGCCTATGGGATCTCTGGAAATCTATGTTCTCAACGTAGGGCAGGCCGACACTTCAATCATCAGGACACCGTTGAACAACATCATCGTCATTGACGCCGTTAAGCCCGGGAAAGTCAGAAACGTTTTGGACGAGATTGAGCCTGCATGTAAGATATCGCATCTCATCGTGACGCATCCCCATCTTGATCACTATGATGCAGTGCAAAGCCTGCTTGAGCACTGTCATATCCAGATGGTGACTCTGTCCCCCTTCTGGCACCAGCGTGAGGAGAAACCTGGCTATCATGCCATAATCAACAGCCTTCTTGCGAAAAATATACAGGTCGACTTCCTCTCGGGATATAAGCGTAACTATCCCGATGGTGGAGAGTACGAAGACTTAAAGAACCAGCCCTGTCTGGAATTGCTGGGGCCGCCCAATGACATCCTGAAAGAGCTCTATGACAGCGATGCGTTTAACCCGAACCATCTGTCCATCATTGCACGGCTTACGTATGGAGCATTTGGCATGGTGTTTGCCGCAGATGCCCAGATGGAGAATTGGGCTCATTACGACAGGGAGGGCATGCTGGAAGAGAAATGCTCTGTACTGAAGGCATCCCACCACGGCAGCAAGAGAGGCACCCAGTGGGAAAGGTTGGAGAGGCTGTCGCCGGAGTACGTGATTGTATCCTCAGACCCCAGAGGCCAGCACAAACTGCCCGACCTGATAGGCGGGGCGACGTTCCTGGAATATGCCAGGAAACGGGATCGTGAAGTTGCCTTAACTAGCGAGACCGGGACCATCAAGATTGGTATTTACGACCCCGCCCGTTGTGGATATAAGGTGAGTTGCTATCGTGAGAAACCTGAGGACAACGTATTCCCAGGAACAGAAAGTGTACTACCCCAAACAGACTGGTCTTCAATCGTGAAGGACAAGATGGACAATAGGTAAAGGAGCGCAGAAAACGACCAGAAACCCGTTTTCTCATGGCAAACTGCCCTTCGTTGCCACTTGAAACAGGTTGATTCAGTTAGATTTCAGTGGTGAGGTCGCCAGAAAACGGGTTTCTTCAGCTTTGTCCAAAGTCCAAGATGGAGGAATGGGTTATCTCTTCTCGCCACTAGACGCCAGGAAGAGGAAAGTCCCCTCGCCAAGGCAGTAGGTCCTTCACTGAGCTGAAATGGGAATACGATAATGATCTTGTGGATAGAAGAACTGGAGAAAATCGAGGCAGAAAGACTGGCTCCT
>CAYUPJ010000093.1:0-16260 GCA_964446635.1 uncultured Anaerolineae bacterium | reverse complement strand
ATCAGGCCGGCGGTCAGGATGCCGCTCCCCCCGCTGAAGGGCGTCTTCTGCGTTTGAAAGTCCAGCCCGCTCACGTAGTCAAAGTACTCGTTGAACACATTGACGCTTACGTGGGCCAGGATCGCTCCTACCCAGGCCAGCAAGAAGTACCACCAATGGACGCTCCCATCGTGCCAGGCGATGGCTGTTCCGATGGGCACCAGCGCAGAGCTCAACAGCAGAAACGGGCCCCTGATTTCCATGAACCAGGTCTTGAGGGAACCTGGCGTTAGATTCGCGGATGTCATCTGTTCGCTCATTGAAGCCACCTCTCCGATTTGCGATTTCTGAATCGAAAATCGGCAATCGGCAATCGAAAATCTAAGGGTCGGGCTGCGCAGGGCGACGGCCTCGTTTGATCTCGCCGTGACGGCGTTTCTCCTTTAGCCGCTGTTCCCGCGATGCCCGCGTGGGACGGGTGGGTAGCCGTCGCTTGGGAACGCGCAGCGCCTCACGCATCAGCGCCTGAAAGCGCGCCGTCACCTCCTCCCGGTTGCGGAGCTGGCTGCGGGTCTCCTGAGAGACCAGGTGCAGGATGCCGTCTTTGTCAATGCGCGATTTCAGCCTCCTGAGCACGCGCTGCCGCTGCGTCTCGTTTATGCTGGGCGAGTTGGCCATGTCGAACAGCAGCTCCACCTGGGTGGCGGAGCGGTTAACGTGTTGCCCACCGGGGCCGCTGCTGCGGGCGAACCGGAAGTGCAGTTCGGACATGGGGATGGATACATTATCCGTGATGCGCAGGCTATCGTCCATGACTTCTATTACCTGGCTCAGAGCTGAGCTATCAGCCACGAGATGAGTCGTCGCAAGGTGGTTAAGACGCCCATCAGCACGAACAAGCCTATAGTTCCTCCTGCGCCATAGAGAAAGGCTTTGCTCACTCCTTGCCCAGTGATATTGAGCCCACTTGGCGTTGAAGGCGTCGGCGTGGCTCCGGCTGGCCCAAGGGTTGGGGTAGGTCTGGGGGTGGCCGTTGGCGGCTGCTCGATGATCACCGTAGGCGTGGGAGGCAGAGGGATACGAGTGGTGGCCTCAGGTGTTGGTGTTTCCGTCGGTGTTTCCGTCGGCTGGGCATTAGACACCGAGATCTGGCGCACGTAATACTCGTTGTAATTGCCGTCCTGCCGAACAACCCTGAGTCGCAAGCTGTAGGTCCCATCGGGCACCAGGGTCGTGTCCCAGGTCTCCAGCCGGCCATCAACGACCTGCACCTCATGAAGCCCCAGAAGCATCCATTGATCAGTAGGGTTGGGCTCCGGTGCATAATGGATCTCATATTTCCAAAAGTTGGGATGGGTTGCTGTGCCTTTGATGACCAGCAGGCCACGCACTACATCGCGATCGCGAGGAGAGGTAATCACTGGTTCTTGCTGCAACGGGGCAGCCTCAGGCCTTAGGGTGAAGAATCCCATAAGAAGGGCTGCCAACAAACAAAGAGCCAAAACCTTCTTGCTCATCCGGACTCCTTCCAAGTCGTGTTCCACTCTAAGTTTAGCACAAAATGGCGTTGAAGACAAGATTGACCACATTCACAAACCCTGCTATACTTAGACCTGAAATGCGGACTTCCGTAGATAGACTCCGCAACTATTGCCGCCCTTCGGTGTTGTAATAGCAAAGGCATGGAAGGGCCGTAGGAAAGGGCTCTCCTGTGGCGGAAACGATAAGTGAAGAAGTTTTGGTGGAGAGGGCCAAAGAGGACCCGGCCGCCTTCGGTGTCTTATACAAAAGGTATGTGAGGAAGATCTATAGCTACATCTATTGCCGCACCGGCAACCGCCACGACGCCGAAGACCTCACCGCCAAAACCTTTTACCGCGCTCTCGCCAACATAGATCGCTACGAGAACCAGGGCCTGCCCTTTTCAGCCTGGCTCTATCGAATCGCCCACAACTTGGTGGCTAACTGGATCCGTGACCGCAGCCGGCGCAAGGTGATCTCCCTGGATGAGTTGGCCCAGACTAAACCACGTAGCGACAGTGCTCCTGAGCATCAGGCCGAGGCCAATGAGGAACGGGAGGCCCTCCTGGAAGCCATCAAGCGTCTCCCTGCCGATCGCCAACAACTGCTCATCCTCAAGCTCACGGAGGGGATGTCCAACGCTGAGATCGGCCAGGTCCTGGGGCGTAGCGTGGGAGCTATCAAGTCGCTGTACTACCGGACCCTCATTGACCTGAGAGAGGATTTGGAGAAAAGGGGGTATTGAGAAAGAGGGACCAAGTGAGAGGGATCAGAATAGTCGTTGATAGCTGCTGTGACTTGCCTAAGGTCCTTTTGGAGAAGTTTGACATCAAAATGGTGCCGGTTAACATCAACATCGGGAAGCGCTCGTACGAGGACGGGGTTGATATGACCCGCGAAGACCTCTACCGCAAGATGATGGAGGAGGGCATCATTCCCACTACCTCAACGCCGGCGCCGGGGAAATTCCTCGAGGCTTACCGAGAGTTGGGGGAAAGGACCAAAACGATCCTCTCGATCCATGCCACCTCTAAACTCAGCGCCATCTACCAAACGGCCGTGTTGGCCCGCTCGATGGTGCCTGAGATTGACATCAGGGTTATTGACTCGCTATCTGTCTCCATGGGCACAGGATTTCTGGCCCTGGCTGCGGCCAGAGCCAGCGAAGCGGGCAAGACGGCGCAGGAGATCTTGGCTATCATCGAGGATGTCAAGGCCCGCATTAATGTCGTCGCCACCGTTGAGACCCTCAAATACCTCCAACTGAGCGGGCGGGTAAGTTCGCTGCAGGGACTCTTCGCCTCGCTGCTCGACGTCAAGCCCATCCTCACCATACGGGATGGGCTCATCGAGGCTGTCGGCAAGGTCAGGAGCCGAGCCAGGTCCCTGGAGCAACTCCTGGAGTTTACCCAGGAGGTGGTGCGCGGGGCTGAGGCGATAAGCGTCACTGTTGCCCACGCCTACGCTCCCAAGGATGCCGAGTGGCTGAGGGAGAGGGTGGGGGAGATCCTCAAGTGTAAAGAGGTGTTCGTGGTCGAGGTCACGCCCGCCCTTGCCGCCCTCGGTGGACCCGGCCTCATCGGTGTGATCTCATACGCGGAGGCGAAAGAATGAGAGTGTTACTCGTTCAACCGGAGGACCCCCCAAGCCTGGTGGGGTTCACTAGGCTGGCTCGCGCTGAACCCTTGGCGCTGGAGATCCTGGCGGCTACTATCCCGGACCACGAGGTCAAGATCCTGGACCTGCGGGTAGACCCCCGCCTAGGGGAAACCTTGGATAGCTTCGCCCCCGACCTGGTAGGGGTGACGGGCTATACTACCAATGTGCCCCGGATGCTGTCCATCTGTCGGGAGGTCAAGGGGCTAGACCCGACGATTTGCACTGTCGTCGGCGGCCATCATGCCAGTCTCTGCCCTGAGGACTTCGATGGCGAGGACGTAGATGTTATCGTGGTCGGCGAGGGCGAGGCCACCTTTCCTGAGTTGATTGAAGCAGTGGCCGAGGGCTCTGATTATCAGCAGGTGGCGGGGATCATCTATCGCCGAGACGGGGTACAGGTGCGCACCGCCCCTAGGCCTCCCATCGTCCTCGATGATGCCCCCCTGCCTGCTCGACACCTCGTGGACCATTACCGAGATGAATACCACTTCCAGTTTTGGACGTCGCCGTATCCTGTGGAGACAGCTAGAGGTTGTCCCTACCGCTGCAAGTTCTGCTCGGTGTGGGCCTTTCACCGTGGCAGATGTCGGGTCAAGTCACCGGAGCGGGTACTGGAGGGACTGAAAGGCCAACTGGGTGACGTGGTCGCTTTCGTTGATGACAACTTCCTGCAGAGCCTGCCGCGGGCAGAAAGGATCTACGAACTGATCAAGGCGGCGGGCATCAGGACTGGGTTCTGGATGCAGGCCCGCAGCGATAGCATCGTCAGGCGCCCTGACCTCATCGAGAAGTGGGCACGGATTGGCCTCTCCACCGTGCTGGTGGGCTTTGAGAAGTTTCGAGAAGAGGAGTTGACCGACCTTCACAAGAGAAACACCGTTTGTGCCAACGAGGAGGCAGCGCGCATCATGCACGCCAACGGTGTGGACATCTGGGGGGCCTTCATTGTTGACCCACGGTGGACAAAGCCCGACTTCGACGCCCTGATTGATTACGTGCGAAGGCTCAAGATCAGCTTCCCCCAATTCACTGTCCTAACCCCGCTGCCCGGAACCGAGTTCTTCAGGGAGAAGATTAACGAGCTGACCACTCGAAACTATGAGTTATTCGACTTCCTGCACAGCGTCTTGCCCACGAGGCTTCCCACCAGGGAATTCTACGAGAACATGGCCCGGCTTTACGCCAGTACGACGATGAGCCTTTCAGAGCTCAAGGAGCGGGTCAGGTCGGGGCGCATCCAGGTCTCCGCGCTGAAGCGGGTGAAGAACCTGCTTGTTGACCTGACCAACCCGCAGGCCTACCTCGGCGGTGTCCAACAGAAACCCGTTTTCTGACGACTCTGCCAGTGAAATCTAGCTAGATCAGCCTATTTCAACTCAATGCGGACGGCAATTTGGCGCGAGAAAACGGGTTTCTCCAGTATTAAATCCAAGGTAAGAGAGGAGGAAAGATGATCAAAATAGTCACTGACAGCACTGCCGACATACCTAAGGAGTTGCTGGATAGGTATGACATCCGGCTGGTACCCATCAACATCCAGTTCGGCACGGAGACCTATCAAGAAGGCATTGACATCGACCGGCCTACTTTCTTTCGGAAGCTCGACGAGTACCCGAGCATACCCACGTCCTCGCAGCCTTCGCCAGGGCAGTTTGCCGAGGTCTTCAAAGAGCTGGCGGAGCAGGGCCACTCCATCCTCTGTATCGTCATCACTTCCAAGCACAGCGGTACCTACCAGTCGGCGCTGTTGGCCAAGTCTATGTTGCCAGAGGCTGACATCGAGGTCTTCGACACGCTGTCCATCTCGATAGGCACTGGCTATCAGGTGCTCGCTGCCGCCAGGGCCGCTGAGGAGGGCAAGAGCATGGAGGAGATCATCGAGATCTTGGAAGGGATACGGTCGAGGATATCCCTCTGTTTCACCCCGGCCACCCTCAAATACCTTCAGAAGAGCGGGCGAGTGGGCAAATTGTCCGGAGCGCTGCTCTCGCTCGTAAGCGTCAAGCCCATCATCAAGGTAGAGGACGGCGTGCTCGAGGCTTTCCAGAATGTGCGGACTAGAGGCAAAGCCATAGATCGCCTGGTGGAGTTGACCGAAGAGGCAGTGGGCACGACCGAGCCTGTCAAGATTGGCATCATCCACGCTGAAGTTCCTGACGAGGCGGAAGAATTAAGGAAGCGCCTGGAGAGCACCTTCAACGTTGACGAGATGCACGTTGTGCCCCTCGCCTGCTCACTGACCGTGCACGGCGGACCAGGCATCATCGGTATCATCTCTTATAAGGTCTGAAAGCGCGCCGGGGATAGAACACAGATTGGCAGGATTAACGGATCAAATGACTCGGACTGAGTAAGTCCCCTACATCTGTGTTCTTAACCCACGCCAGGTATCCGTTCAAAAGACTTTGCTTTCAAGGGTGAAGGCTATGGAAGACAAAGTGCTAGCTGAGATACTGTCGTCTCATGCCGATCAATTAAAGAAAAGCTGGGGGAAGGGAAGCGATTATCTGGCCATGTTTCCCGACTACCAGGAGGAGCTCAGGCCCCTGCTGGAAACGGCGGAGAAGGTCAAGGAGGTGCTGAAGCCAGTGGAGCCTGCGCCAGTGTTTTGCCAGAGTTTGTATGAGGATCTGCTTGCCGTCGGTCGCCGGAAACCAGCCGAAGAAGCGCTTCAACTGGCCAGAAGTCACAAAAAGCAGATCCTTATCGGCGCGGCGGCTCTGGGCTCGGTCGTTTCCGTGGCCGGGGCACTCGCTTACCTTATCCGCTCCCACACGACTGCCAAAACCCAACCAGCTTCGCCTATGTAGAGACCAAAGTGGGGTGCAGGCGCGAGCTTGCTTGTGGGGCGGACTTGCGTCCGCACTCCTTCCGCCAAGAGACGATTGGGAATTATGCACACTCAGCAGCCATTCGAGTCATTGAGAGCAGCGGCCTGTCCTTTGACGACATCGCCCTTCTCATTCCCCATCAAGTGAACCTCAGGATCGTCCAGTCGCTCGCCAAGTCCCTGGGACTGCCTTTAGAGAAGTTCTACATCAACCTCGACAGGTACGGTAACACCTCGGCTGCTTCTATCCCCATCGCCCTCTGTGAGGCCCTGGAGGAGGGGCGGCTTCTCCTTCCCCTTTACTCCATCTCGGACAAATGGGATTGATAGGCGAATAACTGCCCGTTACCCTTTGCCCGCCCAGTCAGGGGCGGGCATTTTTCCTTTTGGGCTAAATTGAGTATAATACTGGCAGTAGAGGTGCCGGCGATAGGAAACGCCGGCCTGGTTGCTGAACTACAAACAGTAGATGGAGGAACGATGATAGGAAGCTCTTCGATGAGGGTTTTCGTTGGATTTCTGGTTCTGAGTGTGATTCTTGCCGGCTGCGGGGGCAGCACGCCTACGCCTGGGGATCCCACGGCGCACCTCGAAGCAGGGCAGGCCCACTGGCAAGCAGGCGATTTTGACAAGGCCATCGCCGAGTTCGAGGTGGCTGTCCAGGCCGACCCAACTTCGACCGAAGCTCACTTTCGGCTGGGCAATGCCTATGCGGAGCGAGGCCAGTTGGACAAGGCCGCTGAGGAGTTTAAAGCCGTCCTGGGCTTAGACGCCAATGACACTGATGCCCACTCTAATCTTGGAGTAGTCTATTATCAAAAGGGACTATTGAACGAAGCGGTGAGCGAGTTCCAGGCAGCTTTGAATCTCAACCCCAATGATGCCGAGGTGCACTATCTCCTGGGAGCAGCCTATGTCCAGATGGGGAGAATGGACGAAGCGGTAAAGGAATTCAATACCGCTCTGGAATACAATCCTGAGCTCCCCGAAGCCTATTTCGGCTTGGGAACAGTCTATCAACTCCAGGGCAACAAAGAGGAGGCCATCAAAGCCTTTGAGCGTTTTCTGGAGATAGGCCCCGCCCAGGACCCGCAGGCTCAGGTTGAAGCCGAACGTTTGCTCAGAGAACTCAAAGGTCAGTGAACAGGAGCTTGAATGTATCAAAAAACTGTCCTCGATAACGGCTTGCGCATCTTGACTTCGCCCATGCCTCACACTCGCTCAGTGAGCATCGGCTTCTTCATCGGCGCGGGCTCGCGCTACGAATCGGATGAACAGAGCGGTGTCTCTCACTTCATCGAGCACATGCTCTTCAAAGGCACGGCGAAGCGGCCTACGGCCAGGGAGATCGCTGTAGCCATTGAAGGGATCGGAGGGATCTTTAACGGATCCACCGGCCACGAAGCCAGTCTCTATTGGGTCAAAGTCGCCCAGCCCCATTTGGATATCGCCATTGATGTGTTGGTGGACATGCTCCGCCATTCTAAGTTCGACCCAGAGGAGATAGACAGAGAGCGCCGCGTCATCATTGAGGAGATCAACCTGACATTGGACACGCCCGATAGTTTGGTTCATCAGCTCATCAACGAGTTGGTCTGGCCAGATCACCCCCTGGGGCGTGATATCGCTGGCACCAAAGAAAGCCTTAGCACCCTGGATCAAGAGGCCTTGCTGGCTTACCTAAAGCGCCACTACCAGCCTAGCAACATCGTGGTCAGCGTGGCTGGCGACGTCGAGCACGAAGCGGTGGTGGGGAGAGTGGCTCCCTTTCTGAGCGATTGGGCCGCGGGCGCGGTCACTTCCTATCGGCCAGCCGAGGATAATCAGACTGAGCCACGTTTGAAATTTCACCACAAAGAGACGGAGCAGGCTCATCTCTGCCTTGGTGTGCCTGGGATTCCCAGAGACCATCCGGATCGCTTCAAGCTGCGGTTGTTGAACACCACATTAGGGGAGGGAATGAGCTCTCGCCTTTTCACCGAGATTAGGGAAAAGCGTGGCCTGGCTTACAGTATCTATTCCTACACCAGCGCGATGCACGATACTGGGGCAGTGGGGGTTTACGCCGGCGTGGACCCAAGGCGGATCGAGGACGCCATCCGGGCTGTCTGGGCAGAGTGGGACAGGCTGCGGCAGGAAAGCGTGCCGGCCGATGAGCTGGCCAAGGCCAAGGAGTTCGTCAAGGGACGGCTCTTGCTTCAGATGGAGGACAGTTTCAGTGTAGCTGCTTGGCTTGGCCATCAGGAGGTGCTTTCGCCTGAGGTTCTTACAGTGGACGAAGTGGTAGAGGCTATAGAGGCCGTAACTGTTGCCGACATTCAGCAGGTGGCTCAGGATCTATTCCTTAAAGAGAGGCTGAACTTGGCTGTAGTGGGACCTTTTGAGCATGATGAGGGATTCAGGGAGTTGCTCAAGTTATGATCAAACTATTGATGAGTTGGGATATAAAGCCTGGCCTAGAGGCGAGTTATTTTGACTTTGTTGTTAATGAGTTCTTGCCCAGCCTGCTTGAATTGGGCGTTCAGCCGACGGAGGCATGGTACACTGTCTATGGCTCCGGCCCCCAGATCCTGACTGGAGGAGTGGCCAAGGACTTGGAAACGATGAACCAGATTCTGGATAGCGACGAGTGGCAATACGAGCTGAGCAAGCTTCGTGCCTACATCACCAACTTCGAGTATAAAGTGGTGCCTGATACCGGGCGGTTTCAACTGTGATCACTGTATTCTCACCACTATTGAGGCGTCGCTCCAGAGCTTCTCCAGTTGATAATAGCCCCGTACGGCGGGGGCAAAAATGTGAACAATGACATCCCCGTAATCCAGTAGCACCCACCCTGAGGGTGAGTCCCCCTCGATGTGCAGAGGTCTAATCCCCCCTTCTTTCGCCTTGTCGGTGACCTCATCTGCAATGGCTTTGATCTGCCGCTCGCTCTCCCCGCTACAGATGACGAAGTAATCGGCCAGCAGGGAAATGGAACGTATGTCCAACAGGATAATGTCCGCTCCCTTTTTGTCGGCGATGGTATGGACGATCTTCCTGGCTAACTCTATGGATTGCAGTTTATTTTCTCCTCTTTGGTCAGGTGGTCCTAGGTTGGGTTGGTCATTCGGACCATTTCCTCGCGCATTTTGGCCCAGTGGGTTCCCTGCCAATAGATCCGGTCGCACTTGGGGCAGAGGCTGAAATGCTCCTGGGTTCGGAATACGTAGGATGGAACGTGTTCTTTCACCGAGGGTTTCTCGACCTCTTGTAGGGGCGTGTTGCAAATCGGGCAGCGGGAGAAGGGCTGTTCAGTCTCCAGATGCAATTCGGAGATCACTTGCTGGATCTGCTCTTCCAGTTCGTCGCTTTCGACAAGAAGGCTAGTCAGCCCCCGCCGGCGCGTTAACTCTCTATCGCAGGTCAACAAGATGCGTCCCTCAGCACGAGCCAGACGCACCAACTGGTTGTCATCTAAATCAGGAAAGTAGGCCGCGTCGTAGCCCAGGATGCGTAACCACTTAGCCAAGCGCCCCAGCATCCCATCAAGTAGCAGCTTCATGGTTCTTAATGTTTTCTTCTCTCTCCCTCATCATCTGAGCATCGGCCTCCTCTTGATGGTCGTAGCCCAAGAGGTGCAAGATGCCGTGAATGGCCAACAACTTCAGCTCCTCCGCCACGGGATGGCCCAGTTCCTCGGCCTGAGCCAGGGCCCGCTCGTAAGAAATCACAACGTCACCTAAATAGGGAGGGCTTTCTGGGGCAGTCACGAAGTGCTCCTCAGCCCCCGCGCCAAAGGCCAGGACATCGGTAGGGGCATCCATCCCCCGAAATTGGCGATTCAGTTTGCGAATGGCCTCATCATCGGTTACGATCAGGCTTAGCTCTGTTTCCCCTTCCACCCCCTCCTGGTTCAAAACCTCTGCCGCCACGCGGTGAAGGCTTCCCTGGTCAACGTTGGCTCTGAAACGAGGGGCAACCTGGATGGCTACGTTGGTCAGGTGGTCAGGTGGTCCTTGGTCATTTGACTCGCTCATTCGCTGATTCGCTGATTCGCTCATTTTCTTCCGGGTACTTGATGCGGGGATGAAATATGCCTTGCAAGATGCTGACGAAAGCACTCCTGATCTCGTACAAATCGCGCACGGTGAGGTCGCACTCATCCAACTGTCCGTCCAACATCTTACCATCAATGATCTTGCGTACCAGTTCCTCGATTCCCTCGCGGGAACCGGGACGCTCACCCCGCACCGCAGCCTCACAGCTATCGGCCAGCATGACGATGGCTGTCTCTTTGGTCTGGGGCTTAGGGCCCGGATAGCGGAAGTCCTCCTTGTTGACTTCGTCTCCCTCGGTTTCCCGAGCTTTATGGTAAAAGTAGGTAGCTAGGGCAGTCCCTTGATGTTGGGGGATAAAATCGCGTACTTTGCTGGGCAAGCGGTACTTTTTGGCCAACTCCAGGCCGTCCTTGACGTGGCTGATGACGATTTGAGCACTGGTTCGCGGGTCGAGGCGTTCGTGAACATTCACTCCCTCCACCTGGTTATCAACGAAGAAATACGGTCGAACGATCTTGCCTACGTCATGGTAATAAGCCCCCACTCGGGCCAGCAGGGCGTCGGCCCCGATGCGCCCTGCGGCCTCCTCCGCCATATTGCTGACCAGGATACTATGGTGGTAGGTTCCCGGCGCTTTGAGCAGGAGCTCGCGCAGGAGGGGATGGGTAGGACGGGCCAACTCCATGAGCTGCAAAGAGGTGGTGATGTCGAACAAAGTACCCAGCAGGTAGAAGCCAGCTAAGGTCAAGCTGGCCGATAGACCCCCATTTAAGAAGCTAGAGCCGGCCAGAGTCAAGAGCTGTACAGTGTTGTAATCTTGTTTGGGCAAGTGAAAGACCAGGATCACGGCCAGATTTGCCAGGGCAACGAAAACCCCTGCCCACAAGAAAGCATTTAGCCTCTCGACCTTGCTCAGGCTGAGAGATGCAATCAGACCTCCTACCAGGGCGTAGACCGTGAGTTCTAGGGAACCACCGGCCATGAAGCCTACCACGATGCTGAACAGAACTGTCACCGCGATGCCCAACTGAGGACCCAAGAGCACGGTCAACAACATGGACAAGGCGGCAGTAGGGAGAAGATAGGCCAAGAGGTCATGGTCTGACACCATGAGCTTGGCCGCCATGGTGAACAAGGCGAGCAAGAGCAGCAACAAAGCCATGCGGGGCCATCGGACCAGGTATTCCTGTCGAAAGCGGAACAGGTAGAGCCCCAAAACGATGGCGATCAGTAGCACGAAGATGACCGTGCCGGCCACGTCTTGCCATTCGGTCTCAACTTGTCGCAGTCCTAAGGCACTCAGGGCCTCCACGTCAAGAGCAGTGACAATGTCTCCTGCCCGCAGGATGATCTCTCCCTGAGCGATGGTACGGCTGACAGGCGGTACGCTTTCACGGGCCAGCCGCTTGGCCTCGTCTGCCTTCTGGGCATTGTAGAAGCTGTTGGGTTTGATGAGATCTCTCGCCAGCTCGGTGACAATCCCGGCCTGGACTTCGGAGAGTTCTAGACCTACTAGGGCAGAGACCCGTCGCTTGGCCTGATCCAGTTGGCTGTCTCGGATTTCCTCCCTCATGGCCTGGTCAACGACGGATACGGTCTCAGCTCGCACTACTTGCCAACCTTCTTCGGGGAGGGTCAGTATCTGGTCAACGATCGCTGCTGGGAGGCTGAGGTCGGGGATAGCCTCAATCCACTGCCTTTGCTGGTCTGAACTGGCATAGGAATCCTGTCGCACCGAGTCTATGTAATCCAGGATTTGGCGGGCCTTGGTCACCTGTTGGCGAGCTACCCGGGCATCAGGGGGGTCATAAATGTCCCTCACTGCTGCCTCAGCCCCGTTTTTGGCCTCTTCGGTCAAGATCTGACTTGCGTAAGTAATCTCATTAGGTGCGCGGATATCCGAGTTGCTGACATCACCCTCGTTGAGGACAACTCGATCCATAGGTAAGAATTGAAAGACCAAGATACCGCTTACTACCAGGACGAAGAGCAAACCGAAGAGGATCGCTCGCAGCGCTATCCACCAATGGATACCTTGTTTGCCAGTGATGGACTTCCGCTGGTTAGCGTTGTTGGAAACAACTGCTGACACTTGCCGATTCCTCTTTCAGTGCCTAGCCCCTCCATAGCGCAAGGGGAGCACCTGAGGCGCTCCCCCTTTGCTAACGTAGCTTTAAGGCGAATCTACTGGATTAGCGAAGACTACCTGAACATACCCTTGCAAGATGAGAAAACCTCTCATGCCTTGCCAGCCAAGAGCTCCTTAACCACTTGGTTGACAAGCTTGCCATCGGCCTTGCCTGCCATCATAGGCATCAGCCGACGCATCACTTCGCCCATCTGAGCCGGGCTGGTGGCCCCAACCTCTTCAATAATTTGACGGGCTTTTGCTTCGATCTCCTCCTTGCTCAGTTGCTCCGGCAGATAGGCGAGAAGGATCTTTAGCTCTGCTTTCTCCCGATCTGCCAGGTCTTGCCGGCCGCCCTTCTCGAACTCAGCAATGGATTCATGGCGCTGCTTGACCTCCTTGGTGATGATCGCCAGCAGCTCCCCTTCGTCCAGCTCACGTCTCTTCTCGATCTCGGCATTCTTGATCGCAGCCATGGCCAAACGGAGCGTAGACTTACGGTGTTCATCTCCCTGCCGGATCGCTTGTTTCAGGTCTTCTGTTAGCCTGTCTTTTGTACTCATGTCGTGCTTGCTCGAAAACCCTAGAATTTATCTAGTTGATCCCTACGAGTTTGTCTCCGACTCTTGCGCAATTTGGTTGCTTTCTTCCGTTTCCTGAGCACGCTGGGCTTTTCGAAGAAACGGCGACGGCGAACCTCGGACAGCACTCGGTCGGTTTGGACCTTCTTCTTGAAGCGCCTCATAGCGTTCTCGAAGGACTCGCCTTCCTTGATTATTACTCGCGACACATGTTTCCCCCCCTTCTTGTTGAAATCTCGAAATCACTACGCATCCACTGTAGCTTACAGTACAGTGATTATAGCCCTAGCAGGCCCTAATGTCAAGTTTCGGACACCAGCTTTCTCATCTCACTATGAGGTCGTAGATGGCTTGTAGTTCCTCCTCGGAGTAGAAGTGAATGACTAGCCTGCCTCCTCGCTTGGAGCGGAAGAGCTGTACCTTGGTGCCCAGAGCTTCCCGAAACCGTTCCTCCAGCGCCTTGACCTCTGGCGGAGGTGGCTGGCCCAGACGCTTGGGTCTCGGCCCTGTGACCAGACGGCGAACTGTCTCCTCCGTCTGGCGCACGTTCAGACCTCGCTTCAGGATGACTTTCCAAATCGCTCGCTGTTCTTCTGACTCGTCCAAGGACAGTATAGCCCTGGCATGGCCCTCGGTGATGTGGCCTTGGGCCAGGCTGTTCTTTATCTCATCGGGCAGGCGAAGCAAACGCACCGAGTTGGCCACCGTCACCCGACTCTTGCCCACCCTCTCCGCTACCTGCTCCTGGGTCAGGCCAAAGTCGTCCATCAGATGCCTGTAGGCCGCCGCCTGCTCCAAGGGGTTTAGATCGGCTCGCTGGATGTTCTCTACCAGGGCCAACTCCAGCATCTCCTGGGGAGTCGCCTCTCTGATGATGACCGGCACCTTGGTCAAACCGGCCAATTTGGCAGCTTCCAGACGCCTCTCCCCAGCGATGAGTTGATAGCGCTGGACCTTTGCATCTGAAGCCCCTTCGGCAGGCTCAGGGCGTGGTTGGCTAACGATGAGGGGCTGGATGAGGCCGTGCTCGCGAATCGAAGCGGCCAACTCTTCCAGCGCTTCCGGATCGAGCTTTTGGCGGGGTTGCATGGGGTTGGGCACTATGGCATCAATGGACACTTCGCTGGGCCCCGTTTCGCTGGCAGGGATGAGGGCCCCAAGGCCTTTACCCAAGCCTCTCTTTTTGGCCATGATAGTTCCTCCCTCGTGAAACGTGGTGTGTGAAACGTGATGATTCTACGTCATGTGGGCCTACGTTTCACGTTTCACGTTTTACTGCACCCGCGGTAGCAGGAACTTCGGGAGGTCGTGAATTCTGGAAGTTCCTGATTCCTCGTCGCCCGCTATCAATTCCCGGGCCAGGGTTCGATAAGCTGAGCCACCCGCACCCTGGGGGTCATAGCTCAGGATGGTTTCCCCGTGACTTGGAGCCTCACTCAAGCGGATATTGCGGGGGATGATGGTGTCGAAGACCTTGTCCGGAAAGTGCTTATGCACCTCCTCCACGACCTGTCTGGAGAGGTTGGTGCGCGTGTCGTACATGGTCATCACCAGCCCTCTTATCCTCAAGCGAGGGTTCAGATTATCCCGCACCAGGTTGATGGTGTGAACGAGCAAGGTCAAACCCTCCAAGGCCAGATATTCACATTGGACGGGGATGATGACCCCGTCTGTAGCCGCGGTGAGGGTGTTGATGGTGAGAAGGCCCAGGCTGGGCGGACAGTCAATCAGGACGTAGTCATAGCGTTCAATCACCGGAGCGATCGCTTTGCACAGGAGATGCTCGCGAGCCAGTAGACTAACCATCTCCACCTCGGCTCCGGCTAGAGTGGGTGATGAAGGGACTAGCTCCAGGCAGAGGTGATCGGTTAGAAGGATGATTTGGCTAACGGGAACCCTGTTGATGATCGCGTCGTAGATAGAGAGGGGTAGGTTGTTCTTGTCGAAGCCCAGACTGCTGGTGGCGTTAGATTGGGGGTCAGTGTCAATTAACAAGACCCTCATGCCACTGAAGGCCAGATAAGCACCCAGGTTGACGGCGGTGGTCGTCTTGCCGACGCCGCCCTTTTGATTGGCCAGGGCATAGATCTTGGTCATAAAGCTAGCTTGAGCTAGGACCCCTGAGCACAATCGTCACTTTGCGCTGGTCGCCCTTGCCGATGCTCTTGGTGGTCACGATGGGGTGGTCGCGCAAGGTCAGGTGGACGATGCGGCGCTCATGAGGGGGCATAGGCTCCAGAGCGATCGGTTGGTGGCCAAAGGACACCTGCTCGGCCATTCTCTGGGCCAGTTGTCGGAGCAATTGCTCCCGACGAGTTTTGTATTTCTCAACATCAATGACCAGGTTGACCCAACGCTGCATCTCTCGGCTGACGATGAGGCGGGTGATGTACTGCAAAGCCTCCAAGGTCTGGCCGTGCCGCCCGATGAGGACTCCCAGGTCATCGCCTATTATATCCAAGATGAAGGGCGGCGCATCTTCGTCTTGAGGCATTTCCTCCTCGGGTCGAATGGTCACTTGGGCCTTCACTCCCATTTTGGTCAACAGCTCCTGCAGGGTCTCTTTGGCTATCTGCTCCACACTCTGCTCAAGGGGTGGTGCCTCTTTCTCTGGCTCGACGAAACTGAGACGGACCAGAGCGTCCTTGGCTCCGATCCCTAACATCCCTCGACTTCCAGGGCTCAGAACCTCGATCTCTACCTCGTCTTCGACCTTTCCTAACTCAGCCAGACCCTTAGCGATGGCCTCTTCGACCGTGGGGGCGCTGACTTCGATGCTCTTTGCTGCTCCTTCCATGCCCGCTTACCTTCCTTTCTTGCCTTTCTTCTCGCCCCTCTGCGCCAAAAGGCCGCCCCAACCGGTGATGAAGTACTGGATGGCTATCCCCACCAGGTTGGATACGACGAAGTAAACTGCCAGCCCTGAGGCCACAGACATGGTAATAAAGCCAAACATCAGGGGCATGGTGATTTGCATGCTCTGGGTCATCGAGGCTGCCTGGGAATCGGTGCTGGGCGGGGTGGCCATTTTCTGCTGAATCCAGGTCGTGACCACCACCACGATGGGCAGGATAAAGGTGGGGTCGGGATAGCCCAGGTCTAGCCACAGGAAACGGCTCCCCAGGGGCACCAAGTGCGAGAGGCTGGACGAGACAGATCTGCCCAGGCTGATCATCTGCAAGGGGGTGTTGGCCAGGGCTTTGATAATGGCTTGATAGAAAGCCAGCATGATAGGCAATTGTAGAAGCATGGGCAAGCATCCCATGGCCGGGTTGATGCCTTTCTCCCGATATAGCTTCATCATCTCCTGGCTTTGCTTCTCTTTCTCCTTGGCGTATTTCTTGCGGATCTTTTCGATCTCCGGTTGGAGTTCCTGCTGGACTTTCGCCGAGCGCTGGGCGGGTAGAGTCATGGGTAGGGTGATTAGCCGCACCAGCACAGTGAAAACGGTTATGCTGAGAGCGAAGTTATGGGCCAACACATCGTACAGGAAGAGCAGGCTGTTGACCATGACTTGAAGCA
>CAYUPJ010000092.1:0-16503 GCA_964446635.1 uncultured Anaerolineae bacterium | reverse complement strand
CCTATGTGCCTCCTGCTCTGAATGCTCAACCAGCGTTAGCGGGCTGAGCAGTTACTTTAATTGTATCATCATCCGGGGGAACGGTCAAATAGACTGAGACTCGTGGTCAAGACCTGTTTGCTTTCTCGCCCGACTTGACAGGACTGACTATCTATAGTATTATGGTAGCAAGGAAGGGAGCAGTTCTTTACCTAACTTCCCCTAATTACAAGCTCTATGAAAGGAGGTCAATATGAAAACCGTATTAACCAGAGTCCTGATCGTAGCCTTGGTGGTGTCCCAGCTTATGATGGGCATTGGCGTGGCTGAGGCCGCGGAATCCTCATGTACGTATTACACCGTGCGCCGGGGCGATACCCTCTACTCCATCGCCCGCCGCCACAGCAGCACGGTGCAGGCCATCGCTCAGGCCAACGGGATTGCCAATCCCGCTCTTATCCGCGTTGGCCAGGTGTTGTGCATCCTAACCGGACCAACCCCGCCTCCTCCCTCCGGCTCATACTACACTGTACAGCGCGGCGATAGCCTGTACCGCATCGCTCGCCGCTTCGGCACCACAGTCTCGGCCATCGTCGCGGCCAACAACATATCTAACCCTTCGCTCATCTACCGTGGACAGGTGTTGCTTATCCCGGGGCCGGGCTATGTCCCGCCTACACCTTCACCGGGGCCGACTCCCGCACCGACACCTCAGCCACCCTCGCCCCCGACACCAACCGGCTTTGGTTACGGGATTCAAGCCCACATGATCGGTCAAGACCACGCCCAAATCGTCAGCACCGTCAAGAACATGGGCCTTGGCTGGATCAAGCACCAGATCGTTTGGAAGGACTTTGAGACATCCAAGGGAAATATCAACTGGAGCCCCATTGACGCTTTGGTCAATAGCTGCTACAACGCGGGACTCAAGGTTCTCCTCAGCGTGGTCAAAGCCCCGGCCTGGGCGCGGGGTTCTCTGGCCGATTTGACGGTGGACGGGCCACCGGCCAGTCCTCAGGATTTGGCCAACTTCATGGGAGCCATGGCCGAGCGTTACAGAGGCAAGGTTCAGGCCTACGAGGTCTGGAACGAGCAAAATCTTCATTACGAGTGGGGCAACGAGGCCCTGAGTGCCAGTCGCTACGTCCAGCTCTTGGCCGCAGCTTATCAAGCCATCAAGGCCAAGGACCCTAACGCCATTGTGGTCAGTGGTGCCCCGACTCCTACTGGGGCCAACCCACCCGTCGCTATTGATGACCTCACCTACCTGGAGCAGATGTATCAAGCTGGCCTGAAGAGCTACTGCGACGCGGTGGGAGTGCATCCCAGCGGCTACAATGTTCCTCCTGACGCTGATTGGCGAACGTGGAGCGATCCCACGGCTATCTTCCGGGGCCCTTCCGACAACCATCATCATAGCTGGGTCTTCCGGGGCACCATGGAGGGCTCGCGCAACATCATGGTCCGGTATGGTGATAGCGCCAAAAAGCTTTGGCCCACGGAGTTCGGCTGGGCCTCAGTGGCTGGCCTGGGAGTCTCGCCAGTGCCGGGCTACGAGTACGCCGCCGACAACACTGAACTGGAGCAGGCCCGGTACATCGTCAGGGCCTTCGAGATGGGCAAGAACTGGGGCTGGGTGGGGCCGATGTTCCTCTGGAACCTCAACTTTGGCCCTGTGCTTGGAGCCAACGACGAAAAAGCGGCCTTCAGTATACTGTATCCCAATTGGACCCCCCGGCCAGCCCACGCCGCCGTACACGACATGCCCAAGTAATACCGATCAAAGCTTGCAAGTTCCCTGAGTTCCCCTGAGGCAGGGGAACTCGGGGAACTCTGCGGCCCCTTCTTTAGACCAAGGTAGTGTAACTGCTCAGCCCGTGTCATTGCGAGGAGCGTTTTTTGCGACGAAGCAATCTCCTCCTTGCGGCGGGGGGATTGCTTCGCTTTGCTCGCAATGACAGCCTGAGTAGTTACAGTTTTGTTTAAATAACCCCAGAAAAAGCCGGCCAAAATCGAGCCTGGTATGTACAGGGCCATAACCACGGTTCCGTTGTTCACCAGGCCAGCGCCCGGCAACCCCAGCACATGGGGATTGGCCAGGATAAAAAGGGATGCCGTCCATACGGCCACCAAAATAGCGTACTTGTCCCTACGCCAAAAGCCCCACACAACCCCCAACACGGCCATGCTCAGCAAAAGGGGACGCAAGCCCAGCGAGGTGATAATATCCCAGGTGACTAAATTGTAGGCAGGATCCAGTTGGAAACCCTGAGCCTGGGCTTGCTGGACCCTGGCGGTAAAGTCGGTTATCAGAAGTTTTAACCAAGGTGCGAGGATGATGAGCGACAAAAGACCAACCAGGAAAAACCTCCCCCACAGGTTGACGACTTTCCTGGGCTCCCGGCGACTAAGCCAGGACTCGCCAAACAGATAAAGCACTACGAAGAGGACGTAGAACAGCGACACCCGATAGTGAGCCAGAAAAAGGCCAACGGTAGCAAATGCGGTCAAGATAAGGCCCTTGTAGTCTAGCTTGTTGGTTCCAAGACATTTGACGGTCAAAACAGCAGCCACCGGAAGGATCACCTGGCCACCCAACTGAGGATAGCGGCCCCAGTTCACGTAGTAGGCTGGCATGACGGAGAGCAAGCCAACGATCAGGGCACTGGCCAAAGCAGCCCAGCGGTCCTTTGTTAAGTAGTGGGCCAAGAGATAGATGCTGAGAACCGACAGGGCGTTGAGGATCTGTCCCACTACCAGGACAGCCTGAGGGACCTCCATTCCGGTAATCCAATGGAAGAAGGCCACGGTG
Organism: uncultured Anaerolineae bacterium; assembly: GCA_964446635.1. Lineage (GTDB taxonomy): Bacteria > Chloroflexota > Anaerolineae > VGOG01 > VGOG01 > CAYUPJ01. The sequence continues at coordinate 13,712 of CAYUPJ010000092.1, read as the reverse complement.
GAGTGAAAACCGAAATGGTAGGCGAAGGTGTCCACGGATATGTACGGCCGATATGACTCAGGGACCGCACCTCCCTCGGCAATCATCTGGGAGATGATGGTATGATGGTAGGAATCGGACCAGGCTGGGTAGGGCATCCCCCTGATCATGAGGAGCCGCACGGCCAAAGACAGCGCGAAGACGAAGGCCAGCAAAGCAACCCAACCACGTTCGCCGAAGAGCTTGCCCTGAACAGGGTGAAGGGTCTCTGACCGAGGCGCACTAGTGAAACGTGAAGCGTGAAACGTGAGCTTGGTCAGGAGACCTTCGCCCAAACTTGAGTTTCGCCGAAGAGCGCGATATAGCCCCCAACAGTTTATTCCCCCGCAAACCACCAACAAGCCCGCCACCTTCACCCTATCCAACCTGAAGCCCAGATTGCTGCTCACAAAAAGAAGCAGCGGGAAGAGAGCCAGGCTTAATCCTATGGAAAGGATCAGACGCTGGGTGAAATCAAATTCTTCCCCCGGCGATAGCAAGACAAGCAACGCATGACCGGGTAAGGTGAAAAGCAGTGTTGCCAGAACGAGCAGTGGGAGACCACGGCCAATAACGCTCCGGACACTGTTGGCGACATCCCCTAGTCCGCCGCCGTAGTATGTCCTGAAGGCCAAATCCCCGCTCGTCGCTTGCCCGTTCACATGCATCGCCCCTTCGTCATAAGCATCGTCAGGATCGTGCCAGATGGTGATGGCGTTGCCAGGCACCGATTCGGGCGACTCGATGGCGAAGAAGTAGGACTTATCCTTGGAATCAGGGATGGGAGCGAACTTGAATTGGTGAAAGGCGTTGTCTTTCACCCTGGCCGCGTTGATGGTGATCGTGGCGATGTCATCGGCAGCGTTTGGGCTCTCCTTCAGACGAAAGGTCACGGGATGGGTGTTCTTCCTGGCGTAAGTCGCCAGCAGCACGTCAATCCTGCTCAGCCCATCTTCGTGGGAAACGAAGGTCTGTCCCACCGTGCGGGAGCCGTGGATTTCCCCCACGGGCTGACTGTATCGGCTCTGAACGGCATCGGGAATCTCAGCACATCCGCTTAGCAAGATGGCTGACAACAGCAGGACGATAGAAGCAAGGGTTCTGATGACTGTTCTCATTTGCACATCATATTGCCACGATTCTACTATAAAGGCCATCAAATGTAAAGGTTGCTTCAGGATTTCATCATCCCTCTGGCCGACCAATTGCTTGACCGATCGCGTCCACCGGAGAACTGAGATGGAGGGTACAGAGCGGCATCCCCACCGAAATTACTGGAAGGAACACGTGGAAATCCAAAGGCAACAACTGTAGCGTGATAGTATGGGTTCTCCCCGGAGTCTCGGCAACATCTACTTCAATTCTGATTGGAGACAACTGCAGCACGGTAACAGTAGGGTCTTGACTCAACACGGAGGTGGCAGCTCTGGCCAGTTCTACGGTTATCGTGCTTTGGGTATGGGTGGGATCCGCTACCGCGACGGTAATGGTCCCATCATTATGCTCCCTCATAACAACGGCGGCTTTGCTATAGGCAGTTACATAACCAACCCTGCCGCCCGTATCTGACCAGAAGTTGGCGCCTATGATTCCCAGCTTCGTTTCTTTTACCGCCTGAACGCGGCTGTTGTTGGCCAGAATGGTCACATCGGGATGGGCGCTGTACTCGCTGACTTCGTGGGCAGGCTTGCCAGGCAACACAATGTAGCTGTAAGACGCATCGTTAGGGTTCACACCGTGGTCCATCCATACGGTGAGATAATTCCTGGTGTGTTCGAAGTGGAAGTAGTCGAATTCTGCGACGATCTCTGAAACGGGGTCGGCTCCGTTTTGGGCGAAAAGTCCCATTCTCAGGTCAAGATTCCAGCCCCTATCGGCATCTCCTGCCAACCCATTGATGTAGGTGCGAATGGGGCTCCACGCTTCCCCGTCACCGCTGGCATACATGACGTATTGGTCCCCACTTTTGTCAACTCTCAGGTATACTGTGGAGCCAAATACATTGTCTGTGCTGTGCGTAGATGTCACCCCCTGGCTCTCGCTGACTGTTTTCAGACTATAGCCATCCTCGTAGCTACTGGATAGAACCACGTAGTTGTCATCATCCCGGTAAATAATCAGCCCCGCTTCCTGGCCCACTTCTGAGGGCGAGAAGGTGAGCCTGGTGGTGAAACGAAAGTCTTCGGGGGGCGCTTCCGTCAGAAGGATATTGCGAGTGGAATTTGTCGTGCCCGCCAGGGTTCCCTGCTGAGTGACGATCTGCAAAGCGGAACCTGTCCAGGTGTAGTGGGTCTCATCTTCCCGCACCCAGGTCCAGAACACGCTCTTCTCCGTACCGTCGAATTCATCATTGCCCGGAACATAAAAGGCGGTATTGATGTCTTCGTTCCTTCCAGTTCTTTCTTCTCTTAGGAAGTTCAAGTCGGCGCCCCCAGGAAATACATACCCTCCCGTATCAGCCAGATGAAACCAGCTCACACTGGTCAGTTGTTCTCGCCATCCCAGGGTGGAAGGCTGCAGGACACTATCCACAACCAGGTCATTGTCTCCCTGGGAGTTCAGACCCCGATTTTCGACCACAGTCTCAATCGTGCGCCCGGACGTGCTGTGAATGTCCGCTCCCAAGGCTACGATTTCATCATCGAACAGAAACCACGACTTTCTAACTCGCAGGTCCATGTTCGAGTAGTCGTGTTGCCGAAAGTCCATGCCCGCCACGCCGTACGTGCCTTCCAGGGTAGCCCCTCCGACCCAACTGTTGGGCATCAGTGCGCAACACGCGGTCCCATCTGGACAGGAGGGATCACGATCCACGGTGATACCTGGCAGGCGATGGGGATCAACGGTTGACCAGAAAACGAAGTTATAGTCCTCTGGGTGCATGTATAGGTACGTCATGCCATCGGCGGTGTACCAGCCTCTAGGGTTTTCGCCATTCAGCGGCTCGTAATTCCTGATTCGGTTAGAGTGCATGGCGATATCATAAACCCATCCCTTCGATAAACTCAGGACACCGCCTGTCCGCCGATGAACAACGCGATCTTGATTGTAGAACTGATAGTTCCCGACCAATGGCGGGGCAGAAGGAATTGCAGGGTCGCTGAGGACGGATTTGGCCTTTTGAATGGCCCAGAGGGATAAATGGCAGAACAAGATATCCTGATCACTATTCTCAAGGTGATGTTTGAGGATGCTGCTGATCTTGTTGACCTGTGAGCTGTCGGCAAAATCGGCTAGCGTAATAAGGCCCTCAACTATTCGGGTCCTTCCGGTCCCCATGGGCCACTCGGGTAATGATGCCGTGAAGGGTCTTGAGATTTCGCGCCCCCTCACAGATTCCAGTACCGTACCTTTGAACAATACAGGGGCAAACGTTTTGTCCACCCACTCATAAACATGATCTCGCTCGGGTGAGTTATTGTCCCACGGTGAGCCGCTTAGGACCCACAGGACATCGGAAAGGTGATACAAGAGGTCCGCACCATAGCCTCCTGCGTAAGGATAATAACCATGCTGAACAAACGAACCATCGCGGTAAAAGCCATCTCCACTGGTCACATAGGAGAACACCTCACTTAGACCATCCGATCCTGCCTGGATCTTTTCCGGCTGCTTGCCGATGATTCCTCGCAAAGTCACCAACTTGCTTTTCCATACCCGGTTGGCCCCGGTCATGTTCACGTCGGGGGTAAAATGGTCTATGGCCCTCAGGTAGTTGTCAATCTGCTGTGGGGTCAAGGCATCGTAGAGCAGAACCACGATGTCGTTGAGGAGCCAGGGGATACCGATTTCCCAATGCCACCAGTTATCGTAAGGTGACGTATGCTCGTTATAGCGGTTCTCATAGAGCCAGTCTAAACCGGCCATGACATCGTTGAGAAGCTGCGTATTCTGGTAATATCCCGACCCGTAAGTAGCCCACGCCCGGGCCATCGTTTCTAACCGCTGAAAGATGGAAGCAAGTCCGGCTGAGTGCTCTCCGCTAGCATCCTCCAAATCATCCCAGACGTGGGTTGCCTTATTCATGGATTGCCAGTAGTTCTCCGCCGCATGATCAAGCCTCTTTATGTAGCTTTGAATGTGGGGATCAGAGGGATCATAAGGTGCATCTGGGTCATAGCCTGTCAATTTCTCTCGATACTTCAATCTCAAGGCATCATACACATCTTCGGCATAGACTGCCTGTCGTGTCATCTGCCCAAAGAGTAGGGTGAATAGAACAATGGTCAGACTAAGGACTACGGAGGGTTTGACTTTCAACATGCGAATTCCTCCTCGGAAACGAGTAACGAGTAATGCGTTAACAAGTCATCCGCTACCTGAACGGACTGACAAATTCCCATAGATAAATGTCAAGGGTGCCACCCGTCCGGCCCCCGGCATATACCAGGAATCGTCCATCGCTGGACAAACGTGGGGTGTCCATCTGCCAGCCTTCGCGTTCCTCCAAAGCGGTCAGTCCCTGCCCCGCCAGGTTGACCACGTAGACGTTCCACTGGCCAGATCGGTTGGAGACGAACACCACGCCGCTGCCGTCCGGGATGAGGGAGGGATAGCCATCGAACGCTGGATCGTCTGTCACTCGCCGCAGATTTGAGCCGTCGGCGTCCATCAAGTAGATCTCGCTGTTGCCATCCCGTTCACTGCGAAAGGCAATCGTCCGGCCATCGGCCGACAGGTTCGGAAACCGATCAGCGGCCGGATGGCTGGTCAGGCGGGTCCAGGTACTGCTGCCAATGGTGGCGGTGCAGATGTCCCAGTTGTCGTCAGCGCGATTGCTGCTGAACACCAATCCGAGACCATCGGGGGTGAAGGCCGGGTGGACTTCATCCGTGCCCGTGTGTCCACTCAGCGCCGGGCGAACGTTGGTGCCATCGGTGTCCATCAGATAGATGCTCCAGTCGCCGCTTCGGTTGGAGGCGAAGGCGATGGTCGAGCCATCGGGCGAAAAGACCGGCGTGTCCTCTTGGGCCGAGAGGGTCTGAGTGAGATTGACAGGTTGCCCGCCTCCCACGGGGAGACTAACCACATCCGGCTGGTCACCCCAGTTGCTGATGAACACCACCGTTTGGCTGTCGGGCGACAGGGCGGGCTGGGAATGTTCGGCTGGATCGTAGGTCAGGCGATTGGAGGGGGAAGCCTTTGTGGGGGTGGGACTGGCCCCTGGCGCAGTGGGTGTCGCCACGACGCTAGGTGCTATCGCCGTCTCGATCGCCCTGACATCAGGTGTGTCTATCTCTATGCTCACCCGAATGTGTCCGCATCCTGCCAGGGCCGTAACCCCCGCCAGGATGACAACCAGGACACGAGCCCATTTTAGCCTATCCCTGCTGCTATCCTTGATCTTCGGTCTCCTCTGTGGACCCGAAATCGCTCTGAGGGGATTGCCAAATCCCCGCCTTGGGCCTGGATCTGGCGATCCAGGCTGAGCAGAATTGGAGCTACCGATACTATCTACTTGCGTCCACATTTTACCACCAAATGGTTACGCCTGTGTTGACAAATGTTACGAGTCTGTAACGGTTTTGTCCCCGTTTCTTCACAACCACAAGACAAACGCCAGCCTCAGGGCATACACAAGCTCGGCCTGGGCTGGCGTTGCGTTTGGGGATGAACGACCCCTGTTAACTGGAATGGCTTTTGCCAGTTCCTTCTTTGGGTACCAAATGGATCTCCAGATGCGCATTGAGAGCTTCGGCCACGCGCTTCAGGAAGGAGAGGGATTGTTATCTTGTCAAGCTGCCAGTGCTTCAAGGTACCGTTCTCTGGCACCCCAGAGTATTGGCTGGATTTGGTAGGCTTCCAGGGCGTGAAGTAAATCAATAGACACAGGCCGTTCCTGATCATTTAGTACTGCGTAGGCTTCCGTGTCTGGTGCACGCTCTTGACTGGTGTCGCTCCAGGCAAAACAGAAAGCAGTGATCGTGTCTCGGGTCGGAGTGTTGATAGCACGCAATAATCGTTCGGGTCGGTGATCTGAGGCGGGAACAGCGAAATCAAAGCCGTGTTCCAGGCCACTACGTCCTGTCAGCTTGATACGGGCTACGAAACGTATACTGTGGGCACGCAGGAAGGCTTCCACATCTTCCAGGAATAGGGACAGCACCTGTTCCTGGGCCATCACAAACATGTCGTTGATGGCCAGCATGGCCTGAAGTAAGTTATGTTTGGCACGGGCCAGATCTTCCCGTCGGGTCTCGATACGAAGGTCACCGCCAACGTTCTGGACGCCGAAACCGCGCAGGATGGTAGCCAGAATCCTGGCGCGCTTCTCGGTGTTGATATCCACGCCGGACATCTCCAAATCACTCAAGATATAGCCCCCGTCCGAGAGGACATAGCGATTGTTGATGTGGGAGAGGTAGATTGCCAGATGATCATTATGGCGGTCAAGGAATGGTGTAGTGATTTCACATACTCCGTCAGCCTCGCTCACCTTGATGCCGCGCCGCAACCACTCCAGGTATCCTTGGACGAGAGCCTCACATTCACTCAGCGGTTTCATATCAACCTCCGCGCAATAGGGGGAAGGGTCTCGATGTGGCAGAAATTGGCAAAATCCTCAAAAGTACGAACCATATCGGTAGGGTCACCGAATGGGTACTTGTTGAGCGGAAAGGCAAATTTGACGTCATACCCCTCCCGATAGATGTGGACGTGCGATCCAGACACTTGCACGCCATCAGGGTTGGTGTGCTCAAGCGTGTCACCGACATCCACCCGGACCAGGATGATGATTACGCGCGCCCGGTTCTGAAACGTGTACTTTCCTAGCCGAGCACCGCTGCACCAGATGTCCAAGAGGAAGCGTTCTCGCCCATCGGCTGATACGAGCTCCCGCTTGAACTTGAGAGCAGACAGTCCCAGTTCCAACGTGTCATTCGTAACAAATCGCTTTGGCAGTCCAATAAGGTAATCGGCTTCGGCCTGAGTGATTGACATTGGCTGTGCCTCCCGCGCGTAATTGTAAGCCCAATAGCGAACTCTGTCAACTCAGTTCCTCCAAACTTCCTGTATCTCCCACAACTCCTCCTCCGTCAGCCCCCACAACTCTGTCGCCAGCCGGTCTATCTCTGCCTCGATTTCCTGCACCTGCGCTGTGTGCCCCGCCGCCGTGGCCTCGTGCGCCTGCTGGGAGAGGGCGGCCAGTTGGCGGTGGGGGGAGTGTTTGAATCACGAAGGTCGCGAAAGAGCGCGAAACCCACGAAAGTCTTTCGCGCCTTTCGTGTTTTTTTTCGTGTGTTTCGTGGTTCAAATCACCTCTCTCTATCTACCCCTCACCCAACGCCTCATAAATGCTCTCGAACTGCTCCAGGGTGGCTTGAAGGTTCTCCACGATCTCTCCGGCCAGCACGTCGGGATCGGGCAGGTTTTCGGTGTCCTCCAGGCTTTCGTCCTTCAGCCAGAAGATGTCCAGGCTGACCTTGTCCCGCTGCATCAGTTCGTCGCAGGCGAAGGCCCTGAAGCGCTCGGTTTCCTGGCGGTGGTGGCGGTTTTCGGGGTTGTAGCAGGCGATGAAGTCCTGCAGGTCTTCGTACCCCAGCGGGTTCTGCTTGAGGGTGAAGTGCGTGTTCGTGCGCAGGTCGTAGATCCAGAGCTTCTCCGTCCAGGGCTTCTCGCTGCCCGGCCTGCGGTCGAAGAACAGCACGTTGGCCTTGACACCCTGGGCGTAGAAGACGCCGGTGGGAAGCCGCAGCAGGGTGTGGACGTCGCACTCGTGGAGCAGCTTGCGCCGCACCGTCTCGCCCGCGCCGCCCTCAAAGAGCACGTTGTCGGGGACGACGATGGCCGCCCGACCGTGGATTTGGAGCAGGGTCTTGACGTGCTGCAGGAAGTTAAGCTGCTTGTTGGAGGTGGTGGCCCAGAAATCCTCCCGCTCGTAGGTCAGCGCCGACCTGGCGGCCTTGCCCTCCTCGCTGACGATGGTGATGCTGCTCTTCTTGCCGAACGGGGGATTGGTCAGCACCATGTCGAAGCGATCGCCGGGGTCGGAGATGAGGCTGTCGCCCACCACGATGGGGCTCTCTTCGCCCCCGATCCCGTGCAGGTACAGGTTCATGATGCATAGCCTGGCGGTGCTATCCACGATCTCCCAGCCCTTGAAGGTCTCGTACCGGAGGAATCGCTTCTGGTCCCGGTCGAGGGAGTAGTTGTGGGAGATGTAATCGTGGGCAGCTAGGAAGAAGCCTCCAGTGCCGCAGGCAGGATCGCACATGGTCCGGTCCGGCTCAGGCCGCATGACGGCCACCATCGCCTTAATCAGCGGCCTGGGGGTGAAGTACTGTCCGGCGCCGCTCTTGATGTCCTCGGCGTTTTTCTGCAGCAGTCCCTCGTAGATCTCCCCCTTCACGTCAATGTCCATGCCCACCCAGGTCTCGGCGTCAATCATGACGATCAGCCGCCGCAGCTTGGCCGGGTCCTGGATTCTGTTTTGCGACTTGCGGAAGATCACGCCCAGCATGCCGCTCTCCTTGCCCAGCTCCACCAGGGTGCGGCGGTAATGGGTCTCCAGCTCCTGGCCGTCTCTGGAGGCCAGGCTGGGCCAGTCGTAGCCAGCGGGGATGGCGGAGGGCTTGTTGAAGGGCGGCCTGGTCTGCTCGTCGGCCATCTTGAGGAACAGCAGGTAGGTCAACTGCTCCACGTAGTCGCCGTAGCTCACCCCGTCGTCACGCAGCACGTGACAGTAATTCCATAATCGCTGGACAATGGTAGCAGATTCGGTTGTCAAAGCCACTTCTCCTTCAATGTCGTAGAACTGAGGTGCAACGCACTTCGGCGTGTCCTGCTATACGAAAACCTGGTTTTTCGGCGCTCGCGACCGCGCTTCGTGCGGATTAGGGGCGCTCGCTTCACTCGCGCATCAGCAGCCAGGATTTCAGAAACCAACAGCTTAAGGAGAGCCGGGGGAAGCCGCCACCCGAAACCCCACATGGTAGCTGCGGTAGTCTGGGCCGAGCCTGCTGCGGGCGGCGCAGCGGGCCTCGAACTGATAGCCGAGCCACGAGCCGCCACGCAACACCCGGACATCCCCAGAATCGGGCCCTTGAGGATTTCGCTCAGGTGCCTTTTTGTAATAATCGAAGTCATGCCAATCGGCCACCCACTCCCACACGTTGCCCGCCATGTCCATCGCCCCATAGGGACTGGCCCCGTCGGGATAGCTCCCCACTTCGGTCATGTCGCCGATGCCCGATTCAGAGGTGTTGCACTTGCTTTCAGCGAACTCGTTGCCCCAGGGATAGATACGCCCATCTGTCCCCCGCGCTGCTTTCTCCCACTCGGCCTCCGTCGGCAACCTCCCTCCAACCCACTCACAGAACATCTGCGCGTCGAACCAGGAGACGTAATAAACCGGATAATCGGCATAGGCCGGATCTGAATAATACTGGACTGCCCTCGGCTCGTCGCAAACTGTGGCGCGCACGCATTGGGCGTACTGGGCGTTGGTAACCTCGTACTTGCTGATGCGGAAGGCGTCCACGTAGACCGGGTGTTGAGGCATCTCACCATCGTACGCATCAGGATCCACCGCCGGGTCGGAGCCCATCGTGAACTCCCCGGCGGGCACGTCCACCCACTCGATGTCGGGTCGCGGGTACCACACACCTCGCCCCAAGTAGACCGCAGCGATCAGCAGCACGGCTACCAGCCCACCGACAGCAGGCAAGCCCACGCGCCGCATCAGGCGCGGGGAGCGGCTCAGCGCCAACCTAAGGCGCAGCCCACGGAGCAGGTGCGACCTCAAGGCCCACAATGCGTCGGACGCACAGGCGCGCGCCGTGCCTTTCGCCTGGCGCCAGGTCTCCGCTAAGCGATCCACCAGCGCGCGCCGCCGCTGCGGGGCCAGGTCGTCAGCTTCCGCGCCCAGGCTCTGTCGGGCACGCTCACCCTCCGGCGCCAGGAGCGTCTCCTCCGCCAGCGCCAGCGCTGCTTCCTCGTCATCCAATCGCCCCAGCCAGTACCCCACCGATCGCCCGTGGCGCAGCGCGCCGCGCAACATCAGCTCCTGGGCCTCGGCGTCCAGCCGCAGCCGCTCGCGCCATCCGTCAATCAGCTCGAAGGCCTCGGCCGAAAGGAGCGCCCCGAAGCGACCCCAGTTGTCCACGCCCTGGCGGAGCAGCTCCTCGGCCTCCTTGCGGGCCACTGCCTCCGGGCTCAGGGCGATCTCGGCGATCAGGTACTCGTGGGCCAATTCATAGGCGCGTTCGGGAGCCCCCCCACTTTGGGGGGGAGGAAGGGAGGGCACCGGGCGCAGCAGCCGTGCCCGCACCAGCTTATCCGCCACAGCGCTCAGCACGGTGGGCGCGGCGTTCAGGGCGACCTGCAGTTCCGCCAGTGTCTCCACCTTCTTGGTGCGTTCTGATGTGACCAGCTCCTCCAACAGGTCACGGGCCAGAGCCTGCTCCTCGGCCGGGAAGCGACGCAACTCCTCGTCCAGGTAGCCGCGCAGCACGCCCTGGACGCCACCCAGCGCCTCGTAGTCCGTCAGGGTGAGGGTCATTCGTCCTTCGGCGCGGGCGTGGTGGAAGAGCGCGTGGCACACCAACTGCAATTGGGGCGGCATCACACCCTCACGGGTCAGGTCGTCCAATAGTTGCTCGACCAGCGCTGGCTCGTAGGCGTAGCCCAGCGCCTCCAGCGGGCAGACGACGGCGTCGCGGGCCTGCTGACGGGAGAGGGGCAGCAGGCGCATCTTGGAGCGGAAGATCTCGGGGATGCGGTGCTCCAGCTCGCTGACCCGGGCCAGATAGTCCTCGCGCAGGCTCAACACGACTTTGACCGGCAGGTCGCGGGCGTCGTGGAGCGCGCCCAGCTCGGCGATGAACTCAGCGCGGAACTCGTGGCTCAGCCGGATGAAGAACTCCTCGAACTGATCAATGACCAGCACCAGGGAGCGGTCGCTCGCGCGGGCAGCGGCGGCGAGAAAGTCTACCAGGGAGACGGCATCGTCGGGTAGCTCAGCGTCCGGCAGCTTGCGGCGCAGGGCGGCGCGGATCGCGTCAGCGGGGTCGGTGAGCGCCCGCACGCTGACAACTGCATAGCCAGGGTCAGCCTCTTCCAGCCGTGGAATGACGCCGGCCTGCAAAAGCGAGGTCTTGCCCACACCCGAAGCGCCGTAGAACAGCACCAGCCGGTGGGCGTGGACCAGGGCCGTCAGCTCCTCAATCTCGTGATCTCGACCGAAGAACAGCGCCCGGTCTCTAGCTTCATAGAAGGCCAGTACCTTGTAGGGTTCCTCCGGCAGCGGCGGGGGTTCGGCTGGAATCCTGACCGGGCGCGGTGCGGGCGCTGCGGGGCGCGCACGCGCGGCGAGCTGCTCGGTCAGCGCGGTGAGGAACGTCTCGACCTCGGCGTCGAGAATCTCGGCGTTGCGCTTCTCCCACCAGGCGCGGGTGTAGTCGCCAGGGGTCGCGCCGAAGATGTAGGAGCGGCGGCTCTGGCGGTCGAGCCCCCGGTTGACGCTGTCGTAGAAGCCGCGGAACCACTCGTCCTCGGCGTCGAACCCAACGAAGAGCCAGGTGCGCCGGGCCAGCTCGCCCCTCAGCACGTCGGAGAGATTAGCGCGGCCCTCCAGGAAAAGTCGTCGGTCGTCCTCGGTGACAACAATCGAGCCGGGCTGGTCGAGCACGCCCCACAGCCAGACTAACCATACTTTGTCCCTCTCAGCGTAGGCCACCTCGGCGTTGCCGACCACGGGCACGTAGGGGACGCCGGCCTCTCGCAGGGCGCGCTCCAGCAGTCGGTCGTAGCAGGTGGTGACGACGACGGGCGGCCGAAGTTGGGCCACCAGTCTGTGCGCACGCGGGAGTGCAAGACCGGGCCGTTCGAGCCGGTCCAGGAGGAACTGGACCAGCCCGTGGCGGTCTCGCTTCATCTCGTAGTAGCCGGCGACGCGAGGTAGCGACAGTGGATCCTCCGGCGGGTAGTCACAACGACGGGCGAGTTCCTCGGCCAGTTCGGCCGACGAGGGCAGGAAGCCTCGATTGATGTCCTCGCCGACGAAGAGCAGCACGTTGCCGCGCTCGAATTGTTCAAGAAGCTCGATAGGAATTCGAATGGGTCCTACCACGTCTTACCTCTGCTCACTCGAGAGTCTTCCCGGAAAGTCCCACAGCGCATTTCCACGAGTGAAGGGCCACGCCGTAGACCCTTCGGGTTTCCGAAACCCGAAGGGTCTTTGGGTTTCAGAGCAACACCAACTGTTGTGGACGTTTCCGTTTCCGACTACTCTTCTTCCCCTCCCCCTCCCGCCGCGCCTTCTCCGCCTTGATGCGCTCCAGCAGCACGCAGGCCGGCTCATCGCTGGGATCCTGCGGCACCAGCTTGCCCTCAAAGGCCCTTTTGAGGATGCTCTGGCGCAGCCGCTCGGCTCGCTTCAGGCTCTGCTCCACAGCCTTTTCCATCTCGTCAGCCACGGAGAGGCAGCGCTCGATTTCTTCAACGATTACGCGCTGCTCGGCTAGGTTGGAAAGAGGCAGTGGTAAAGACTTGACTTGTTGCTGATTCAATCGTGGCCGACCGACACCATGAACGATGTTCTTCGCAATAGTCTTGAGCAGGTCGGAATTCAGGGCAGCATTCAAGTATCTTACATCGGCAAGAGATGGATGGGGTTTGAATCGAATGCAGTCGGCTTTGACTATTGCAGACCCAACGTAGTCTGGAATAATACAGGCTCTAGGTAAATCAACGCCAAGCGCCGCGATAACCAAATCGCCTGCAAATACTTCGTGCTTGCGCAGAAACTCGAAGTGTTGATCGCTGATATGTGCCTTTGCGTCAATGAACTTGCCGCCGCCAACATTCTGCAAGCGAACGACGCGAGGGCCAGATCTTGTGTAATGAGCAGTTTTCAGCTTAGAACCAAATGGCCCGTCAGTTACCGAGTTGGGTTCGTGCGCCGAAAGCTGCTCTACGCTTGCCCAGCACCATCCCTTTGGTAACTCTGGCAGTCCCTCTGTATCAGGTGAAATAGGTTTCTGGTACTTCCTCTTCCATTTGTTATCCTTAGGCACCTTGCCCTTCGCTCTCATCTTCTCCAGTTGTTCGGCTTCCCACTTAGCCCGCCGCTCATCAAGAATCCGCTCCAGCAACACCGACGCCGGCTCAAGCTCCCCTTGATGCGCCTCTCGCCACTCCCTGGTCAGCTCCCCCTCCACCGCCGCTTTGAGCACCGCCTGGCGGTAGCGCCGCAACTGGGCCTTGGCCTTCTCCAGCGCCGCCACGCCCGCGTCCAGTTGGGTGAACAGTTCTTCAATCTTGGCGACGATGCGCTGCTGCTCGGGGAAAGGAGGAAGTGGAATAGGCTCAGCACGAACATCGCTGTCTCTAACCGCTGGATAGCTCGTACCCCTTTGCAGTTTGCTCAGAGCGGTTAAGAATGGATCCGTAAGCGAGTAGTAGAACAGGTATTTCGATGAAATTCCCGATTCACCACGTAACACGGAGAAACCCGTTGAGGCTATTTGCTCATCGCAGATTTCAGGCACTAAAGCGATGTTCTTCAAATAAGTTCGAACGGTCGAGAACAAGACATCATTTGCCCGAATCAATTGACGTGCTCGGGAGGGGGCTTCAGAACCGTAGTATGTCTTTGGCTCCACCACTCTGTTGAGTTGATTGTCAATTGAGGAGATATCGACTATACTTTCGCGTAAATCTACGTGGACTATGACGAATTGTAGGCCATCGTC
>CAYUPJ010000091.1:0-16547 GCA_964446635.1 uncultured Anaerolineae bacterium | reverse complement strand
ATTGCTTCGGCGGAAGAGCGCCGCCTCGCAATGACAGAGACAAGTTTCTGAGTAGTGAAGCGAAGCAATCTCCTGCGCTCGACTTGTCAGCCACCCTGGAGATTGCTTCGTCGCTTCGCTCCTCGCAATGACAACAGTCGAAATTTGACATTGTTGAGTTACTCGCTCTCTACCTTGGGCAAATAGCCCAGCTTGCGCAACTCCTCCAACAGCTTGGGCCAGTCCTCCTGGGCTACTATGGCTGCCTTAGGCGAGATAATCTCCCGTAGATAGGCTTTGGTGCGGGGCGAAGTGCTCAATTCCTCCATGGTCCGTTCATCCTCGGTCTGCAGCAGAAAGGCTTTCCGCAGTCGTATCTGGCCCCGTTTCTTCTCCCAGTTCCGCAGGGCCGAAACCACGTTTCTGGGGACCTTGCCGCCGCTGACTCGTTTCAGGAAGGCCAGCGTCATCTCGATGGTGATACCCTGTCGCAGCCCCCTGACCAGGGAGTCCCGGGTTATGCGATACACGTATACTTCGACGGGGCTCAGTACAGGTACTTCGACGGGGCTCAGTACAGGTACTTCGACGGGGCTCAGTACAGGTACTTCGACGGGGCTCAGTACAGGGGACTCTCCGGAGGACTGCCAGGTGGCGATCCTCTCCAACTGAAAGCGGTCGTAGAGGCTGCTCTCGGCCGGGACCAGGACGGTGAAATCGGGCTGGACGACCATGGGTGGTGAGGGCATGTCAGCCGGAGTCTCGGCGGGCAATCCCAGGAAGGCGGCTCCCCAGGAGGTGATCAGAAACGAGTGGAGGTTTCCATCGGCGTCGTAGCCGAGAGAAGTAGCTCCCAGCCAATGCAAGGGCATGGTCACGACGTGGGCAATGAGAGCTCCCTCGACCTGGTCCCAATGCTCAAAGCCCGTCAGATACTGGCCAGTAGCCACCGCGCGAATGTACCAGGATGTGTAATCGCCGTCAGGGCGCTGAAAGTCGGGGGCGCTCTCTTTGATGGCGTTGGTGAAGGAAGCCAGAGAGAGCCATTGATCGGGTGGGCACTTAGCCAGGTGCTCCAGTATTTTCTTTCGCGCCAGCAGGGGATCGTTGCGCCAGCCGGTGGGTTCGCAGCGCAAGGATTTGACCCGCCACAGTTCGTTCCAGCCGGGGTCATCGCGCCATGCCTCTTGCAGAGTCTCGAGTTGCTCCGCCCGTGGGGCCTTAAGCCAGCGCTTGGCCTGGGGGGGATTGGGCTTCAGAAGGCCATCAGAGATGTGTACCAGTCCGAGCCGCTGGCAGAGGTGATGGATGAAGGCCAGGCGTTCGGTTTCCTGTTCATCCTCCCTGACTAGAAAGCGTTCGGTCGTGCGCTCTACATCGCGGCGAGCCAGGCTGCCATCTCTGAGGGGTTTGACCTCCTCGTTCTGAAGGTAGCTTAGAAAAACGCAGGTATCTTGGACCAGGGCCAGGCCCTGCCCTGAGCCCGCCGAAGGGTCGCCCTGGCGAATGACTGAGGGTGTAGGTGCGACCTCTACGACGAAGGTCGGTGGTTCTTTCTCAACCTCGGGCAAGAGGGGCAACACATCTTGAGGGACGAAGATGAATTCGCTGGTTTGGCCTTCCACCTCGTCGAAAGCTCTGTAGATAAGCCCTGAGTACCAGAGCCCTTCGGCGGCGCTGACGGGGTTCTCCCAGGGCTGCTCGCGTTCCAGGCTGCCAGGCCCGAAGGCGCGGATGTCGCCGTACTGATGGACGAAGAGGTGTAGTTTTCTCCTCCCTCCCTCGGAAACCAGAGACTCCAGAGCTTCTCGCTCCTGAGGTTTTAGCCCTTCCAGAACCTCGGCCACAGACTCAGGCTGCACGAGTTCCTCGGCCAACTGCTCCACGACCTCCCGCTGGCGGTTGCTCGTCAGCTCGATCCCTCGCTTCTGGGCGATGGCTCTTAGCATGGCCATATCGCAATCTATCAGGCATTGGCGCAGGTTTTTCATTTACACCTCACACGCACTCTAGTATTATACTCTTTTGTCGGTGATGTGACAAGCGATTGTTTGCGTCCTTTAGCTGAATGTGCTATAATATAACAAAGGAAGATACACAATTTGGCTTGGATACATGGGGTTTCCGTATGATCCATTAGACAGATTCTGTCTAAGATACCAAAATGGCGGGGAAAGACGGATTCCAGATAAGAAATAGTTAGGCGCAATAAACAGTAACCTAGGTTGACTTTTGAGACGCGTCGAATTTAGTTCGCAGGGAAAGCCTTGAGTTCGCCCGTATGGCCCAAGCGGATTTTGCAGCTATGGGTAGACCATTATATGAACACCACTCAACTTGAAGCAACAGCAACTGAATACGAAATATCACAGATTGTCAATCCTAATGTGGTCTGTGAAGATACAAAGATTTACGATACCGAAAAGCGAAGGTTACATTTCCGTTATCGTAACATTTGGCTTTTTCAAGGAGATTCTCTAGATAAGAATCTCCTTGAAAAAGAGTTCATTGACTTGACGGTGACTTCGCCCCCTTATAATGTCGGCATTGAGTACGGCTCAAGCAATGATGCTGGGACTTATGAAGAATATTTGAGTTTCTCCCGAAAATGGCTGTCGAATTGTTACAGATGGACGAATCCACAAGGTCGTCTTCTCATGAATATTCCTTTAGACAAGAACAAGGGTGGTCATCGAAGCGTTGGCGCGGACTTGACAACTATAGCCTTGCAAGTGGGTTGGAAGTACCATGCTACAATTGTATGGAATGAAGGGAATATTTCCAGAAGAACTGCCTGGGGCTCTTGGCTTTCGGCTTCTGCCCCCTTTGTGATTGCGCCTGTTGAGTTGATCGTGATCCTCTACAAGCAGCAGTGGAAGAAGAACAGGGGAAGTAAGACTTCAGATATTACGAAAGAGGAGTTTATGGCTTGGACGAATGGGGTATGGACGTTCAGTGGTGAGAGTAAGAAAAAGGTTGGACATCCAGCCCCATTTCCCCGTGAGTTGCCTCGTCGTTGTATAAAGTTATTCAGTTTTGTGAATGATGTGGTTTTTGATCCCTTCTGTGGTAGTGGAACGACTTTGATAGAAGCTTTATTGAACAAGAGGAGGGGAGTTGGGGTCGAAATAGATGAAGCCTATTGTGAATTGGCAAAGAAGAGAATATTGGCAGAGGCAACGTTATTCGACTGAGGTATAAGATGCCTGATGAGCGGACTCAAGAAGAGTTGGTCAAAGAATTTTTTGTGAACAATCCCGGTCGGGAAATTAAGCATCCAGAGGTCGTGGATTGGCTTGTAGCTGAATATCGTAAAAGAACAGGCAAGGTTTTCAGAGATCCGGATAGGGCGATCCGTAAGCTCAGTCAAAAAGGGTTTCTTATCAAGATTGCAAAGGGAGTGTACAGATACGATCCTGCCTCTGTCGTTGGCAGAGAATTGGAGGACTTTGCTGAGTGGCAGAAGGAGGAAATAAAGCGGCGGGATGGTTACAAATGTGTAATCTGTGGCAGAGGAGAGAAAGAAGGTGTAGAGCTGCACGTTGACCATATCAAACCTAAAGAACTCGGTGGCAAAGCCACCATCGAAAATGGGCAGACCCTCTGCACGCAGCACAATTTTATGAAGAAGACCTTGCAGCAAACAGAAACCGGCAAAAAGATGTTTATCCGTTTGTATGAACTTGCTAAGGCAGAAGGTGAGCAGCAACTTATGGATTTTTGTACTGCTGTCTTGGAGGTATTTGAAGCTTATCACATCAACGACCATATCAAGTGGGAAAGGTAAAACCTGTATTCATTGAGGATGAGTGCGTTCGCGCCTAACATTGCGTGCAGCCGACGTTCACCCGCGCGCCGTTTAACAAGCGTTTGGGGCGTCCAATCGTTCTTCGTTTAATCAACGTGCCTTGCGGTCAGGGAGCGGGTGAACGCGGCTGACGCTTGCGTTAGGCGGCAGTACAGTTGTATTATCTATCGGCGACTTGGCGAACGTGGCATAACTGCATGCTCAGATGTCATCTGGTAGAGGACATTGCTGGGCCAGAGATCAGCAGATTCTTCGGCATCATTATCGCAATGTATTACAAAGAGCACGGTGTGCCGCACTTTCATGCCAAGTATGCAGGTCAGAGATGACATGCACTTTGTGAAAGATGCGACCTACGTATCCGAATACAAGTTGCTGTTGTCATTTGAAGACGGGAGGGTGCGGCTAGTGGACCTGGAACCACACTGCTGCCGCTTAACCGGAGCGTTAGCCAGCGTCACGCAGCGCGGTGAACGCCAGAGAGGTGAACAGAAATGTTACGAGTCAGTCTTGAAGAAGCGAAACCTCGTCTGCTCGATTTGATAAATGCTGTGCTCAAGGGCGAAACAGTATTTATCATCAAAGACCTCCAAGAAGCGGTGCAACTTGTGCCTGCGGTTCCTCTAGTGCGCCGCCAGTTCGGGAGTGCAAAGGGGCTAATCGTAATGGCTGAGAGTTTCGACGCACCGCTACCAGATTTTAACGAGTATATGCCATGAAGCTGTTGCTGGATACCCACAGTTGAATCCCGATTTGGATACGATTGTCTGGGACAATGGGGCTGATATGTCTCCAGACTTCTTGCATGAAATAGGGAAGCCAATGGCTGAACCTGTTCTTGTTCTAATGAGAGAGGCGGCCACCTAACCATCCGTTAGGGTGCAACACGAAGTCGTGCAAATAGCTGTCACAACCGAATAATCGGGATGTAACTGGCTTGACAATGTTAAATTCCCCTGGGTAGCAGCCCAACCGCGTTGGGCGTTGCTGGCAAACAGCGGCCCTCTGGTACAAAGACGGCCAATGAGATTGGCCTGCTACCCCGTATATAGAGGCCGTTGCGCAAGATTCAGCGGAATCTAACATTGTCGAGCTGGTTACAGCCGCAAAGAATTACGCGATATTGAGCGAATCGCAAGAGAAAACCTGGAGACGTTGAGAAATGAATGGGACACCTTTTGCAGTGGCAACACTCGCGCTGCCTAGGGCAGTCAATGTGACCATTGATGATGATACCCTATCCGTAGATTTGGAAGACGGCCGCACCATTGCGGTCCCCATCGGATGGTATCCGCGCCTAGCACATGGCACACCCGCAGAGCGCGCCAATTTTCAAATCAGTAGCGCGGGCTACGGTATCCACTGGCCCGATCTGGATGAGGATATTGGCGTAGAGGGATTGTTGCTGGGCAAAAAGTCTACAGAGGGTCTGGCCTCATTCGAGCGATGGTTACAGAGGTGGAAGCAACCCCATCTCCAAGCCGCCGCCAGTCGTTAGCCTGTTACTTGCATACCGCAGCAGCACATGCGATGTGACAATGTACCTCGATGCGCTTTGAAATCCTTGGAGAAATTACCAACATCGAAACGATTGCAGCAGGTAGCGGTATCCGCATACTTCCCCTGCTGCGAAAGCGGTATGGCCCAGGCCGTTGGCGGAAGCTAAAAGGGATTGCTACCGTGCGCCTGTTTGATGGCACGATGCGGCTTGCTGAAGTCCACTGGTTTGAAGCGCATGGAATAGGCAAGCGGAAAATGAGAATCAAGCGTTTCTTGGATTAACGAGTATGACGAAGCGTCAAGAGCCAGCATCACAATTTGCTATTTGTATCCACACCGATGATCCAGACTTGTTAACGCCGCGCATGATATATGAAGTCTTGCCCGATGAAAGTGCCGCGAAATCGAATTATATTCGGGTAATAGATAACGAGGGCGAGGATTATTTATATTCTGCCGATTATTTTGTCTTCGTTGATTTTCCACAGGCGGTAGAACAAGTCTTGTTATACATCTCACGTCCAATGCCACAGGCTGTACCCACTTGATCATTGGACAGTTTCAACTGACAACACTCAAAAAGGAGGTAAGCGTGGCCCTATCAAGGGACGAGAAGACAACCGTCATACAAGAATATCACGTGCATCCCACAGACACCGGCTCCCCTGAGGTGCAGATCGCGCTGCTGACGACCAGGATCAATCAACTGATCGAGCACCTGAAGATCCACAAGCACGACCAGCATTCACGGCGAGGACTGTTGAAGCTGGTCGGGCAGCGCAGGCGTCACTTAGCGTATCTAACCCGCAAGGATTTAGAACGCTACAGAAGGATTATCCAGCGACTGGGCCTGCGAAAGTAGCAGATGGCAGATGGCAGATGGCAGATGGCAGATAGCTGATAGCGGTGAGCTATTAGCCATAGGCTATAAGCCATAAGCAAATATGGGGTTGGGTGACGAGGTTTAGGAATTGGGGCGTGGGCCAAATCAATACCTAATAGCTAATAACCAAATCCCCCCAAGGTTTTTTGGTTATTAGTAATTGGATATTGGGTATTGGATATTGCGATTTGACCTACTCCCCAGTCCCTGGCCTCTGAGCCTGGCCTCAACTCGGAGGTGTAAATCTTAACATGATAAATCAATTCACTGCTGCTATTGGGGACTATCCCATTAGCATAGAGACCGGCAAGCTGGCCAGCCAAGCGGGTGGCGCTGTCACCCTGCGCTGCGGCGACACCTTGCTCCTGGCCACGGCCACTATGTCAGACGAACCCCGCGAAGGGACAGATTTCTTCCCCCTGACTGTAGATTACGAGGAAAGGCTCTACGCCGCAGGACGCATCCCCGGCAGCTTTTTCCGCCGCGAGGGGCGCCCCCACGAGGCAGCCATTCTCATCTGTCGCCTCACCGACCGCCCCATCCGCCCCCTCTTCCCCAAGGACCTGCACAACGAGGTACAGGTTATCATTACTGCGCTGTCTCACGACCAGGAACACCAGATTGACATCCTGGCTGTCATCGCGGCCTCAGCGGCCCTTACTATTTCCAACATCCCCTTCATGGGGCCGGTGGGAGCAGTGCGGGTGGGTTACATTGATGGGCAACTGGTTTTCAATCCCACTATCTCCCAGATGGAGGAGAGCAGCCTGGACCTGCGACTGGCTGGCACCGCCGACGCCGTGATGATGGTGGAGGTTGGCGCCGACGGGGCATCGGAGGAACTGATGGTGGAGGCTATCAAGGCCGGCCACGAGGCCATGCAGCCTATCATCGCTCTTCAAGAGGAGATGCGCCAGCAGGTAGGGAAACCCAAGTCCGAGTATCCATCCTTCACCGCGAATGAGGAATTGCGCCAAATCATCATGGAGCGCCTGAATGGGCGGATGAAGAAGGTCCTGGACGAGACCAGTGGGAAGGAGGAGCGTAACAAGGCCCTGGATGCCCTCCAGGAGGAACTCGTGGCCGAGCTGGGGAATGAATACCAGGAGAGGGACATCGAGGAGGTTTTCAACGACTTGCTACGGGCCGAGGTGCGCCGGCAGATTCTCTACGAGGGCGTGCGTCCCGATGGGCGCGGCCCCAAAGAGATCCGTCCCATATCGTGTGAGGTGGGCATCTCGCCGAGGGCCCACGGCTCAGGGCTCTTCAACCGGGGCGAGACCCAGGTGCTGACCATCGCCACCCTGGGCACACCCAGGGAAGAGCAGCCCCTGGACGGCCTCTATCCCGAAGAGTCCAAGCGTTTCATGCACCACTACAACTTCCCGCCCTACTCCACTGGGGAGACCCACTTTCTGCGCGGACCAGGCCGGAGGGAAATTGGCCACGGGGCCCTGGCCGAGCGCGCACTTTTGCCCATGATACCCCCTGAGGAGGAGTTCCCCTACACTATCCGTTTGGTTTCCGAGGTGCTATCCTCCAACGGTTCCACCTCCATGGCCAGCGTCTGTGGCTCCACCCTGGCCCTGATGGACACGGGCGTGCCCATCAAAGCCCCGGTGGCTGGCATCGCCATGGGCCTGGTCAAAGATGGGGACAAATATCGCATCCTCACCGACATCCTGGGAATCGAAGACCACCTGGGGGACATGGATTTCAAGGTGGCCGGTACCAGGGAGGGCATTACCGCTCTGCAGATGGATATCAAGGTCAAGGGCCTGAGCTACGAGATCATGGCTGAAGCTCTGGCGCAGGCGAAAGATGCACGCCTCTTTGTGTTGGACAAAATGCTGGAGACCCTCCCCAAGGCCAGGCCAGACTTGTCGCCCTATGCACCGCGTATCACCATCATCAAGATTGACCCAGAGATGATCGGCACGATCATCGGCCCTGGCGGCAAAACCATCCGCCGTATCCAAGAGGAGACTGGAGTCAAGATAGACATAGAGGATGACGGCAGCGTATACATCGCCTCGACCGATGGTCCCAGTGCTCAGCGAGCCAGGGAAATGGTCCAGTCTCTGATCGAGAAACCAGAGATAGGGAAGATTTACACCGGCAAGGTGGTGCGTATCGAAGACTACGGAGCCTTTGTGGAGATACTACCCGGCCAGGATGGCATGGTTCATATTTCGCAACTGGCGGATTATCGGGTGCCCAGCGTACAGGATGTGGTTCGCGTGGGCGATGAGATCATGGTCATGGTCATTGATATTGATCGTGAGGGCAAAATCAAGCTCTCCCGCCAGGCCGTCCTGGCGGGTTGGACGGCCGAGGAGGCCCGCGATCACGACCGCAAGCCCTCTGGTCAAAAAGGCCAGCGTGGCTCTCGGGACTATGGCCCAGACAGCATGGGGGGGCATGTTCGCCGCCCCTCGTCTCGCCGTTAGCTTAGCAGATAAGTAACTGTTCAGCCTGTCATTCTGAGCGAAGCGAAGAATCTCGGCCCCGGCGCAAAAGAGATTCTTCGGCGCAAAAAAACGCGCCTCAGAATGACATCTGAACGTGCGTTTTTCCCCGGCACAGTTACACAAATAACAGCAAGGACGAATCATGGAAGAATTTCAGCAAGGCACAGAAACTGGAAAACCAAAACCAGTTCTTAGCACGATTCTGGGGTGGCTGAGTGAGGCCATAGAGACCGTCGTGCCGGCCATTCTCATCGCCCTCCTCATCAACCTATTCCTGGCCCAGGCCACTCGGGTCTATGGCCAGAGTATGGAGCCCAACCTGCACTCAGACCAGCGCCTGGTAGTGGAGAAGCTATCTTACAACTTCCACGTTCCACAGCGGGGGGATATCGTTGTCCTCAAGGTTCCTAAGGCCGGGTCCGGGCTGCTCATCAAGCGAGTTATCGGTTTGCCGGGCGAGAAGGTGGAGATCAAGGGCGGCAAAGTTCATATCAACGACCAGCCTGTGGAAGAACCGTATCTCTCTAACCAGTCCCAGAGGGACATGACGGCTATCGTTGTGCCGCTTGAGTACGTCTTCGTCCTGGGTGATAACCGTGGCTTCAGCAATGACTCTCGCTCCTTTGGTCCGGTGCCCCTGGATAATGTCGTTGGCCGAGCCTGGTTCTCCTACTGGCCCCTAGATAAGATAGGTTTTTTACAGTGAACACAAAGCCTTCAGATAACTGCTCAGGTACAACGCACTTTCGCGTGAATAAGTGCGTTGCACCTTGAAGATCGAGTAGTCATCATGTCCAAACGCTGGAGCAGACCCACCAAGTGGCTGGTAATCATTGGTAGCCTGCTGGCTTTGGTGTGGATCGTCTATCGCTTCAGCCAGATCATCTCTCCCCTGGCCATTGCCGTTATCCTGGCCTACGTTCTGAATCCCCCGGTCAAATTCCTCACTACCAGGGCCAAGCTATCCCGCACTTTGGCCGTGGTCAGCGTCTACCTGGCTCTCGTCGTCATCCTGAGCCTGGTGCTGGTGTCCTTCGTTCCCAGTCTCATCCAGCAGGTGACGAACATAAACGTGGATTTCCAGAACATCGTCGAGGGCATCAGTCGCTTCTTCGAGCAGCCCCTTTTCGCCCTTGGCTTCTACATTGACCTGCGGGATGTCTACCAGGAGGTGAGCGGCACTCTGGAGAACATCGTCTCTCCCCTCGCCTCGCGGACGGTCTCTTTCCTTATTGACCTGGCCTCTGGTCTTGCCTGGCTTATCTTCGTGCTCATCGTTTCCTTCTACCTGCTAAAAGACGGAGATAAGCTTGGTCGCTCCCTCAATGAGCTGGTGCCGGCCGAGTATCAAGAGGAAATTCACCGGCTGGTAGGGGAGATCAACGTGACCTGGAGCGCCTTCTTCCGCAGCCAGCTCGTCCTCTGTGCGGTCATAGGGACGTTGGTGGGGGTGACCATGGCGGTTGTGGGGGTGAGGAATGCCCTCATCCTGGGGATAATAGCTGGTTTATTGGAGATCATCCCCAACATCGGCCCCACCATCGCCGCTATTCCCGCTGTCCTCATCGCTTACTTTCAGGGTTCCAACCACCTGCCCCTGTCCAACGGTTGGTTTGCCCTCCTGGTTATTAGCCTTTACGTGGTCATCCAGCAATTGGAGAACAACTTCCTGGTGCCTCGCATCATTGGCCGCAGCCTCAAACTGCATCCACTGGTGGTCATCGTTGGGGCTATCGCCGGGGCAACTCTAGCGGGCATCCTGGGCATTTTCCTTGCCGCTCCTACCCTCGCCAGCCTGCGCATTGTGGGGAACTACGTCTACTGCAGGCTGTTGGATCTGGAACCCTTTGGAGAGCCCATCCTGAGCCCCTCAGCTTCACTCGGGATAAACTCCGTCGAAGGGCTCAGGGCAAGCTCCTTCCCAGTGCAGGAGGGGGAAAGCACGACAGAGGGGAAAGATGAGACGGAGGAGGAAGGTGAGACAGGGAGGTAGAGCCGTAGTGATCGTGTTGGATGCTGGTCTGCGGACAGGCTGCAAATAGGGGAATAGTGAAGCCGAGGTGCAATGCCTCGGCTTTCTTATTGTGGGGCTGGTGCAGCGGGGGATTACCTGCTACGGCAGACCACAGCGTGATCAGGCCGGCACTTTTTCACCAATGGCAGCCAGCGCCGGGGCGATCTCGCTCAGGGTGCGGGGGCGAATCGGGATGCGGATGATTGTGTCAACCTTCACGCAAAATTTACGCGGGTTTCACCCTACTTTCACTCAAGGATTGGGAAAGCTATGCTATAATTTTGGTGTGATTTGATACACTTTTAATCGCTTGAATGAGCTTGAGCGACATCACGGAGAGAGAAATGGCTTTACTAAGGGCACGAGAGGCGGCAAAGTACTTGAATGTTAGCTTGACCACCTTGTACAGGATCGAGAAGGAAGGGAAACTGACGCCTTTCCGAACCTCTGGAGGGCATCGCCGCTATAGCCTGGCGATGCTTAACGAGTACCTGGAGGGAAGCCGGCAACGATTTCTGTCCGAAATGTCGTCAACACAACACGTCCGAAATGCCCAAGAGGAGAAACTGACGAATAGAACAGTGAGGATCCTCGTGGTGGACTATGAACCAGACACCATTGAGCTGATCATCAGAGCGCTGCCTGAAGATCATAATGCCTACGAACTCGCTTCCGCGAGGAGTAGCTACGAGGTCGGCGTTCAAGTGGTGGTCTTCAAGCCGGACCTCATCGTTCTAGGCATGACCAGGCCTGAGTCCGACGGATGTGAGATCTACAAAAAGATAAAGAGCGATCCTCAAACGGAACACGTCAAGGTCGTGGGGATCGTTGAACCTGGAGACAATGGGATAGTCGAAGAGATGCTCCGCTGCGGGGTGGATGATTGTCTGATCAAACCACTCCAAATAGAAGAGATCCAGCGAGCGGTGCGATACATCACTTCTGAAGAGAGATGAAATCTCGGAGAGGTACAAGGTGAGAGACGAAGAAAAGACAACTACTCAGGCTGTCATTGCGAGCGAAGCGAAGCAATCCCCAAGCCGTAAGGAGGAGATTGCTTTGCTTCGTGCCTCGCAACCGCAAGAAACGCTCCTCGCAATGACACGGGCTGAGCAGTTACAAGAAAAGACAGAAGAGCAATTGATAAATGAGTTGGCAGAGCTGCGCCAGGTGGTCGCCGAATTGGAAGCCAAGGACATCGAGCGCAGGCAAGCAGAGGAGGCACTCAAGGAGCTATTAGGGAAGATCGAGCGGGCAAAGCAGGAATGGGAATCCACGGCCGATTCGCTCCTGGAGCTTGTTTGCCTGGTAGACTATCAAGGCCGCATCATCCGGGCAAATCGAACGGTGGAGACCTGGAATCTGGGACAGGTTGAGAAAGTGAAGGGCCAGGAATTTCATAAGCTGATTCACCCTGACTGCGCGAATTCTTCGTGCCTCCTCGAATCCACCTGGAAGCAAATGTGGAAAGAGGTGAGGCGGGGTCAGCCTGCTCAGCACGAAGTCTATGACAAAGTCTTGAAACGTCACATCCAGGTCCGGATCCAACCGTGGAGGGGTTGGGAGAAGGGGATGACAAACAGTTCCACAGTGGTCGTGGTGCAGGACATCACCGAGCGCAAGCTAGCTGAGGAAGCGCTAAAGGAGTACTCAGAGCGACTGGAGGAGATGGTAGAGGAGCGCACCCAGCAGCTCCAAAACGCCCAGGAGCGCTTGCTTCGCGCAGAGAGATTGGCCACCATAGGCCAGCTCGGGGCCAGCGTGAGCCACGAGCTTCGCAACCCTCTGGGCATCATCAAGAACTCCGCCTATTATCTCAACATGAAGCTGGGTCATGCCGATGAGAAGGTGAAGAAACACATCAAGATCATAGAGAATGAAATCTCAAGATCAAACAAGATCATCAGTGACTTGTTAAGCTTTGCACGAGATATGAAGCTGGCTCTGCAGGAGACCCAAATCAACACGGTGGTGCAAGACGCATTCGCACGCACCCCGGTGCCGGACACGGTATCGGTGATCGTCGAGCTAGGAGAAGACCTGCCTCCCCTAATGGCCGATCCAAGTCAGATAGAGCAGGTCTTCATCAACATGATCACCAACGCGGTGCAGGCCATGACTTCGTCGCACTCGGCTGATGTACGCGATGAGGGTAGGTTAGAAACATCCACCAGGGCGGAGGACGGTTTCGTGGTCACGGAATTCAAGGACAACGGCTGTGGGATATCGGAGGAGAACCTGGAGAAGCTTTTCGAACCACTGTTCACCACCAGGGCCAAAGGCATCGGTTTGGGCTTGGCAGTCAGCAAGAGAATCATTGAAGCTCATGACGGCAGCATCGAAGTGGAGAGCGAAATAGGAAAAGGAACTACCTTTACCATCAAATTGCCAGTAATGTAACATGGTCGAGGTAGCGGGTTAGGTTTGCCAGGGAGGGGAAAATGGACGATAATAAAGCCAGCATCTTGATCGTAGATGACGAAATGGGCATACGCGAAACCCTATTGGATATCCTGGAAGACATGGGCTACCATGTCGTTATCGCCGTAGACGGCTATGAAGCTGTCCAGAAGGTCAAAGAGAATGCCTTCGACATCATCTTCATGGACGTCAGGATGCCTGGGATAGATGGGGTAGACGCCTTTAGGAAGATCAAGAAACTCCACCCGGAAATAGCCGTGGTGCTGATGACAGCCTATGCGGTAGACGATCGCATCAGGGAAGCCCAGCGCGAGGGCGCTTACAGGGTGCTCGATAAGCCCCTAGACCTGCCAACGATGATCGGCCTCGTCGAAGACGTGAAGGCAGGAGGCCATATACTGGTGGTGGACGATGACCCCAGTACTCACGCGATGTTCAGGGATATATTTGAGGCTAGAGGTTACAAGGTCAGTATTGCTCGGAGTGGCGAGGAAGCGATCAGAATAGCACAAGAGAATAAGTACGATATTATGATCTTCATAGAAATGCAGCTCTCTACCTTGGATGGTTTGGATACATACTTGGCCCTCAGGAGGAACAATCCCGAGGCGGTCGCTGTCATGTTGACTTCCCACCCCCGGGCGGTGAGCGACTTCGTGATAGAAGCTCTGAAGAAGGATGCCTATACCTGCCTGTACAAGCCCTTCAATGTGGAAGAGGTGATTAAACTTGTGGATGGAATCCGCCACAAGAAGTTACAAAGGAGCGAGCACGATGAAACCTGCTGAGCCGATTCCTTCCGAAATGCCCCCCGCCCTGGGACAGATGACAAGAGTCGTGGGCCACGACGTGAAGAACAAGCTGGCCGTGATGAAAAACTCCATCTATTACCTCAATATGAAGCTAGGCCACGGCGACGAGAAGGTGAAGAAACATCTCAAGATCATGGAGCGGGAAATCGCCAGTGCAGATAGGATCATCTTGAATTTCATGGACTTAGCTTTGATGAAAGAGCCCGTGCCTCAACCAAGCGACGTCAAGGCCATCGTTCTGGAGGCACTATTCCAGGCCTCCCTACCCAATCCCTGGGAAGCAGACCTCCACCTGGAGGATGGCTTGCCCAATTTGATGGCCGACGCCGGCCAATTACAGCGGGCCTTCACCAACATCATCTTAAGGATTGCCGAAGGGCTGCCAGAAGGTGGGAAGCTTCAGATTAGCGCCAGGGCGCAGAACGGCTTGGTGGAAGTGAGGCTTCGGGCCCCTGGCCTCATCATCCCAGAAGAGAACCCGACGGCGGCTCCCTCTACGTCGGCAGGTGGCACCGACCTGGGAATGATGGTGAGCAAGAGGCTGGTGGAGAGGAATGGAGGTACCGTTGAAGTGAGACATTTCCCAGGAGAGGGGACGGTTTTCACCGTAAGATTGCCGCTGTAAGAGCTTTCCCGGAAAGTCAAGCTGGTGCCTTTTTGACGGGTCTTGAGGCCAGATGACGCCCAACGTGGTTGGGCTACTACCCATTTCCGGGAGATCTCGTAAGCAAGGAGGGGTAAGACATGGACAACAACCGGATTAGCATCTTGATAGCTGACGACGATATCGGCATGTCGGAGACGCTATCGGACATCCTGGAGGAGAAGGGATACAACGTTATAGCGGCTGAGGATGGCGTGAAAGCCGTGGCAGAGGCGAGAAATCGGCACTTTGATTTGGCACTCCTAGACATCATGATGCCCGGCATGAACGGGATCGAGACTCTGCGGGAGATTAAAAAGGCCGATCCCAAGACCACGACCATGATCATGACCGGGCACAGTGCTCTGGAGGGGATGGTCTCCGAGGCGATACAAGCCGGGGTTGACGGTGTCCTGTACAAACCCTTTGAGATAGAGACCATCGTGGAGATGATCGAGAGCAAGGCCCAGACTCGCACCGGCCCTCCTCTCATAGACCTCAAGAAGTATCAAATTCAACCTGAAGCTCTGCGATTGATCCCTGAGGAGATAGCCAGGAAATACGATGTCATACCCCTCCGTATTGAAGAAAATGTCCTGGTTGTCGCCATGAGCCAGCCTGAGAACCTGAATATCCTTGAGGATCTTCGCGTGCGTACCAGAAAGCAGATCAAGCCTTTGCGCGCCGCTTTGATAGACGTGCGAGGGGCTATCAACCTCCATTACCGTGCTATGAGCGAGATCAAGAGAGAAATCCAACAGATTACCTCCACCGACTTCGACCGGGTCCCTGCCGTGCGCATTGTAGATCTCCTCCTCACTGGAGCAGTGAGAGATGGAGCTTCAGACATCCACATCGAGCCGCAACAGGATCGCCTGCGCATCCGCTACCGCGTTGACGGCTACCTGCGCGAGGCATTATCCTTGCCGCTGAACGTCTATAACCCATTGCTTTCTCGGCTGAAGGTTATGGCCAAAATGGACATCGCCGAACGGAGACGCCCCCAGGAAGGCCGGTTCGACATTGCTGTAGATGGCCAAGAGGTGAACGTTCGCGCCACCACGGTCAACACGGCGCAGGGGGAGGTGGCCGTGCTGCACGTTCTGGATAAATCCCTCTCCATCATGGAACTCACGGAGCTGGGATTCCTCCCCGACGCTCTGAGGACCTACGAGAAGCTCATTCAATCCCCTTCCGGCATGATCCTGGTCGGCGGGCCGTCAGGTTCAGGCAAGACAACGACACTCTATGCCACCATCAATCAACTGAACACCGAAGAGCGCAATATCGTGACCATCGAGGACCCCATCGAGTACCAGTTCACCGAGGTTAAGCAGATCCAGGCCAACCCTCAAGTTGACCTCACCTTTGCCAGCGGCCTGCGGACCATCATGCGCCTGGACCCGAACGTCATCCTGGTGGGTGAGATCCGCGATGCGGAGACGGTTAGCATGGCCATCCAGGCAGCTCAAACAGGGCACCTGGTTTTGTCGTCGGTGCATGCCAACGACACGGTAGGGGTTCTCTTTCGGCTGATGGATCTAGGCATCGCGCCTTTCCTCATCACCTCGGCAATAGTCGGCGTCGTCGCCCAGCACTTAGTGCGACGGGTCTGTCCCCACTGCGCATCCCTCCGCGAGGTGTCCGCAAAGGAACGATTGGCCTACGAGGGGGAAGTGTGGGAGGCGCGCAACCAATTCTACTACGGAGCAGGCTGCAACTACTGTGCCAACACTGGCTACCTTGGCCGAAGCGGCGTTTTCGAGGTCATGGTGATGAGCTACGAGATCAAGCGCTTGCTGATGAGGAGCGCCAGTGCTGACGAGATCAATGCCCAGGCCGTCAAGGAGGGAATGGTGACCCTACAGCGGGCCGGAATGTTGAAGGTGCAAGAGAGCCTCACCACCCCCCAAGAAGTGCTGCGCAGCGTCGTCTTCGGATTGAAGGATTCCCACTGAGTAACCGACTCCCCAAAAAAGTCACCACGATCAGTTGAGGGGTGTGCACAATTCCTAA
>CAYUPJ010000090.1:14899-16629 GCA_964446635.1 uncultured Anaerolineae bacterium | reverse complement strand
CCTTGCGGCTTGGGGATTGCTTCGCTTCGCTCGCAATGACAGCCTGAGTAGTTACCCGGGAAGAACAATTAGAGATTAGAAATTAGAGATTGGAGATGACAAAGCTAAGCGTTTTCTGCGATAAGGTGATTGAAGCTGGTTGGTTGGCGGCCGTTATCGTGGTGCCCCTTTTCTTCAACGTCTATTCCGACCGCACTTTCGAGCCCGATAAACTCACCTTGCTACGTTCTATCGCCCTGGTGATGGCCGTGGCATGGGTCATCAAGGTGCTGGAAGGTGGAAGATGGAAATTGGACGGTGGAAGTTGGAAGGCGGTATTGAGAACTCCATTGGTTCTTCCTACATTGCTCCTCGTGGCGGTGTACATACTGGCTACCATTGCCTCTGTGGTCCCCCGAATCAGCCTCTTCGGCTCTTACCAACGCTTACAGGGTACATACACCACTTTCTCGTACATTGCAATCTTCTTCCTGGCCCTGCAGGGCCTGCGTACTCGTGAGCAAGTCGAACGGTTGGTTACCGCTGCTATCCTGGTCAGCTTGCCCATCGCCTTGTATGGGATCCTGCAGCATTATGGTCGAGATCCTTTGCCCTGGGCAGCCGATGTCACGGGCCGCGTAGCCTCCAACATGGGCAATGCCATCTTCGTGGCCGCTTATCTGATCATGGTCGTTCCCCTTACCCTGGCTCGCGTCGTTGAGTCCTTCTCAGTTATTTTAACCGAAAACAAGAGCGTTACCTCTAATATAATTCTAGCGACATGCTACGTTTTCATCCTGGCCGCTCAACTCATCTGCATCTTCTTCAGCCAGAGTCGTGGCCCTTTGCTGGGATTGCTTGCTGGACTGTTCAGCTTTGTGCTCCTGTCACTGACCGTATTGCGTCAGCGGGCAGAGGATCAGACCTCGCTCAACCTCAGCGACGTCGTCAAGGCCATCGCCACAATGGTCCTCGGTGGACTTGTCGGATTCATACTAGGCGTGATTGGCGGTGTTCTCCTGGGGAAGGTCGGTTTCTTTGGCAGTGCTCTTGACAGGACGCTTTTATCCGCCCTTGGATTCTTTGTGGGGATAGCGAGCGGGATAGTATGTATCGGATTCATGGTCATCTTGCGCAGGGGATGGAAATGGCTCTGGCTGGCCTGGATCATAGAGGCTCTCGTCCCGGTGGCCTTCTTGATCGTCTTCAATTTGCCTGGCTCCCCCATAGCATCGTGGCGAGACCTGCCCTATATCGGCCGCTTGGGGCGAGTCTTTGAGACCGAAACTGGCACGGGCCTGGTGCGAGTGCTCATCTGGGAAGGGGTCGTAGACATGATGACCCCCCATGAGCCCATCCAGTATCCCTCCGGTCAACCTGACAGGTTGAACCCCTTGCGACCTCTTATAGGCTATGGCCCAGAATCAATGTTCGGAGCATACAATCGCTTCTATCCTCCGGACCTTGCTCACATTGAAGCTCGTAGAGCCTCCCCTGATCGTTCCCACAACGAGACCTTTGATGCGCTGGTGATCACAGGTCTTGTTGGCTTCGTAGCCTACCTCTTGCTCTTTGGCAGTGTATTCTATTATGGCTACAAGTGGCTGGGGTTGATCACGAGCTCTAGGCAG
Source organism: uncultured Anaerolineae bacterium (assembly GCA_964446635.1). Classification (GTDB taxonomy): domain Bacteria; phylum Chloroflexota; class Anaerolineae; order VGOG01; family VGOG01; genus CAYUPJ01. The sequence continues at coordinate 15,019 of CAYUPJ010000090.1, read as the reverse complement.
CGCAATATCTTCATCGGTCTGTTCCTTGTTGGCGGTCTGGCCGCAGCCCTTTTCCTTGGGCTGTGGAAAGGGGCTCATTTCGTGGGTGTGGGCTTACCGTTGGGTATCGCCCTCGGCTTG
>CAYUPJ010000090.1:0-14799 GCA_964446635.1 uncultured Anaerolineae bacterium | reverse complement strand
GAAAGGGGCTCATTTCGTGGGTGTGGGCTTACCGTTGGGTATCGCCCTCGGCTTGGCTGGATACCTGGTTGTGTCCGCCATCATGTTCTATGGGAAGGCAGAAGAGAACGAGGAGCGAACTTCAAACCTCCAATCTCCAATATCCAATATCCAACCCCCAACCTCCAACCTCCAATTCCTAGTCATAGCTCTAGTCTCAGCCTTACTAGCTCATTTCGTTGAGATCAACCTGGGTATAGCCATCGCCGCCACCCTAACCTATTTCTGGGTTTATGCGGCGTTGGTGGTCGCTGTAGGCTACTACCTGGGGACTGCCGACGAGGTCGTGCCCGTTGAGACGCCAAAGCAGACTCACAGGAAGCAGCGTAGGAGCCGGAGAAGTCGCGACCAGGTCACCAGTGTGCCGTCTTTGCATCCACTCCGGTTGGGTTCAGTACAGGCGTCGCAGGGACGATGGTCTTCTGTTATCGCTTACTCTCTGTTGGTGGGCCTCATCCTGATCACCATGGGGTTTGATTACATCACTCCCCAATTCGACATCGCGGCCAAGGGCTATAGTTTGCTCTGGCTCCTCGTTCTTATCTGGCTTTTGGGTGGCGTGATCATCGTGGCCCTGGCAGGAAACAGAGGACAATTTCGACCTGGTAATTGGCCTTTGGCCTCGGCACTCTACACCCTTATCTCCCTTGGATGTTTCCTCTTCTTCTTCATCATTATTCGCACTAGTCAGATAAACCTCAGAATCACGGTGGCATCCCTAGATGATGTGCTAAGACAGGCTAGTGTCATAGCCAATGGCCTTGTGTTCTACTATGTCTCTGTTCTACTCCTTCTTTTGGCCATTGCAGGTATATTGCTACGCGGGATATCGTTATCCTCTAGCTTCTGGCGACTCCGTTACGCGTGGCTTTATCCTCTTCTGGTAGCTGGGGGCGCAGTCTTGATCTTCACGACCAACATCAGTGTGATCAGGGCCGACGTCGTCTACAAGCACGCCAAATCCTACTTTGAGGCTGGCCAATACGATGCCAGCATCGCCCTCTATCGGCAGGCCGTAAAGACTGCTCCCCAGGAAGATTACTACTACCTCTTCCTGGGCTCGGCGCTGTTGGAAAAGGCCAAGCAGGCACCGGAGACACCAGCCGCGCTACCGGAAGACATCAGTGCTGCGAGGCTCCTCTCGCTCACGCCGCAACAAATAGCCAGCTTGGGTCGTGAAGACCTGCTGATCGCCAGCCAGGCGGTCCTACTCGAGGCGCGGCGGCTCAATCCGCTCAACACCGATCACAGCGCTAACCTGGCTCGCCTCAATCGTACTTGGGGACAGATTGCCCCCGACCAGGCCCGGCGGGCTGAGAAGTTGGACAAAGCATTGGAGTACTACCAGCAAGCGACGAATCTCAGCCCTAACAACGCCCAGCTCTTTAATGAGTGGGGGCAAGTCTATTTCCTCTTAGGTGATCACGAAAAGGCTTTGGAGAAATATCAACATTCTTTGAGTGTGGATCAGGAGTATGATGAGACCTATATCCTCCTGGGTGATCTGTACCTAAACACGAATGACCTGGACCAGGCTGCAGACGCTTATTCCAAGGCCCTTGAGCTAAACCCCGGAATAGTACAGGCTCGTAGCGCCCTGGGCTACATTTACTCGCAGCAAGGGAGGCTTGAAGAGGCCGTGGAGGAGAACCTGGCGGTATTGGAGCTATCCCCCAACGATTATGCCAGTCGCAAGAACTTGGCCATTCTCTATCAGCAATTGGGGCGCACAGATGAGGCGGTCACAGAGGCTCAAATCGCCTTGGGGCTGGCTCCGGAAGGGGATAAAGCGAATTTGGAGGCTTTTATCACTCAACTGAGGCCAGGGCAGCCCATTACCGGCTCAGATGAGGAGCTGATTCAGACCTATCTTTCCGAGGGCCAAACGTATTTGAACGAGAAGGACTTTGAACGGGCGGAGGAGGCTTATGCCAAAGCCCTGGAGTTGAACCCCAACATCATACAGGCTCATAGCGCTCTAGGCTACATTTATGCCCTGCAAGGTAAGCTTCAGGAGGCCCTGGAAGAAAACCTCAAGGTACTACAACTAGCGCCCAACGATTACGCCACCCACAAGAACCTGGCCATGATCTACCAGCAACTAGGACGCCTCGAAGAAGCTATCGCCGAGGCTGAGACCGCTTTGGAGTCGGCCCCGGAAAGCGACAGGCCAGCATTGGAAACTTTTATCGCCCAGTTGCGCCAGCAAATCAGCCCCTAGCCCTGACCATTAGACTGAGAACCATCCGACCGAGGACCATCTGACCACCAGACCAAGGACCATCAGACCAAGATGACCAACTACATGCTGATTCTCATCACTGCCCTGCTCCTCGCCGTTGGCGGCACGCCTCTCGCCAGACGCCTTGCCCCACGCCTGGGGGTAATGGATCGGCCCAGCACCCGTAAGATTCATACCAAGGCCATGCCCCGCCTGGGGGGAGCAGCCATCTATCTCGCCTTTATCCTGGCTCTCCTCCTCTTCGGCGACCACTTCATCGTCTCCCAGGCAGTGAGCATCTTTTTGGGAGCTACCCTGGTCTCCTTCTGCGGCGTCTGGGATGACCGCTGGGGAATGCGCCCCCTGCTTAAACTGGGGGTGGGTCAGCCCCTGGCAGCACTGATCCTCGTTGCCTCAGGTATCCAGGTCAGCTTCCTGCCCCATCCCATCCTCAACATCGTGGTGACTATAATTTGGGTGGTGGGGATCACCAGCGCCTTGAATCTTTTGGATAACATGGATGGCCTCTCCGCTGGAGTGGCTACCGTTGCTTCCGCTTTCTTCCTCCTGTTGGCGGCTATGAGCGGGCAGTATCTGGTGGGCAGCCTGGCGGCGGCGCTTCTCGGAGCCTGTTTTGGTTTTCTGCTCTACAACTTCAACCCGGCCAGTATCTTCATGGGGGATGGGGGAAGCCTCTTCATCGGCTTCGTTCTGGCTGCCGTTGGGATCAAGCTGCGTTTCCCCGGCAGGATGGACATCGTCACCTGGATGATTCCAGTGCTCGTCTTGGGGGTACCCATCTTTGACACCACCCTGGTGGTAGTCTCCCGCCTGCGACAAGGTCTCAACCCTGCTACTCACCCAGGCAAAGATCACTTCTCCCATCGGCTGGTAGCTATGGGCTTCAGCCAGCGGGAGGCAGTGATGGCTATCTATTTGATTTGCGGGGCATTAGGGGTGCTGGCCATCTTCTTGACCCAGGCTAGCGTTGTGGAGGGATATGTTAGCGGAGCAGCAGTGGTTCTTGCGGGCTTGTTTGGGCTGTGGAGGCTAGAGCAGGTTAAAGGATTACAGAACGAGGTTTTGACAAATACTCAGGAAAGGAATAATTAGAGATTGGATATTATCCCTCGCCACATAGGCATCGTTATGGACGGCAACGGACGTTGGGCCAGAGAGCGAAAATTGCCGCGCTTGATGGGACATCGAGCAGGCACGGAGAACACTCGCCGCGTGCTCAGGGCCTGCGGTAAGTTCGGTATCAAGATTGTGACTCTCTATGGCTTCTCCACGGAGAACTGGCAGCGTCCCAAGGGGGAAGTGCAAGGGCTGTTTAGCATTTTCGAGGAGGCCATTGACCGCGAGGTTCCGGAACTACACCGGCAAGGCGTTCGCCTGCGCCATCTTGGCCGTACAGATGGGCTGCCAGAGAGATTGGTCAAGAAGATAGAGGGGGCAAGGGAGCTAACCAAAGACAACGATCGGCTGACTCTCAATCTGGCCTTTAATTACGGGGGGCGAGCAGAGATCGTGGATGCCACGCGGCGTATCATGGCCGATGGGATAGATCCCGCAGCCATAGATGAACAGCTTTTCAGCAGCTATCTCTACACGGCAGGCCTGCCCGATCTCGATCTATTCATTCGTACCGGCGGCGAGATGCGCCTCTCCAACTTCCTCCTCTGGCAGACGGCCTATGCTGAGTACTACACCACTCCCACCTACTGGCCCGACTTCGACGAGGCAGAGCTTGAGAAAGCCCTGCTTGCCTATAACCAACGGAAGCTAAAGCTCGGTGAACTGATTGGAGAGTAGAGCCGCGCCAGAACTAGCGCAAAGCAAGAAAGGGTATAGACCGCTCGTAGCAGTGGTGTTGGCTGTCGCCATCACCGCAGCCATCATTCTCTTGCGTGATGAGCTAGCCCGTTTCTCGCGTTATGGTTACCCCGGTGTTTTCGTAATCAGTCTGCTGGGAAACGCTACGGTGATTTTACCTGCTCCTAGCCTGGCTGTGGTTTTCGGGATGGGTGGAGTATTGAATCCCCTCTTCGTGGGGCTGGTAGCCGGCGTCGGCGAGGCCCTGGGCGAGCTGACAGGTTACCTGGCTGGCTATGGGGGGCGAGCGGTGATCGAGGATTGGGAGATGTACGGTCGGCTGGAGAGATGGATGCGGCGCCATGCCTCAGCCACCATCTTCGTTCTCTCGGTTATCCCCAACCCCGTCTTCGACCTGGCGGGCATCGCCGCCGGCGCTCTGCGCTTTCCGCTACAGCGGTTTTTGCTAAGTTGTTGGGTGGGCAAGACCATTAAAACCACCACCTTCGCCTTTGCCGGAGCGCAATTCATCAACGTCATTGAAAGGCTCTTAGGTGGTTGACATTTTCTGGGATATGGGTTAGAATCATTGCAACATGAACTTCAGACACTAGGACAGCCATCTAGAAAGTGAGATGTCCATGTTCTGTGATATGGATTAGAACAGTTGAGAAGAGAGAGAGCAATTCGAGGAAACCAACATAAGAGGCTTTTGTTATGGAGAAATTCACAGCGGTCTTCGAGCAAGAGGGAGAATGGTGGATTGGATATGTAGAGGAACTACCAGGGGCCAATACACAAGGCCGAACCTTGGAAGAGGTGCGCGAGAATCTAAAGGAAGCCGTGTCACTTATCATTGAGGCCAACCGAGCGCTAGCCCGTCGTGAAACCGAGGGCAGGGGCGTCATCCGGGAGGAGTTGATGGTAGCTGTGTGATGAAGCGTCGCGCTTTACTGAAACATCTCAGGCGGCACGGCTGCGAATTGTTGCGTGAGGGCAGAAAGCGCTCTGTGTATTGGAACCCAGCCAATCGAAGGACCTCGTCTGTGCCGAGACACACTGAGATTGTGAACAAGCTTGCTCTTAAGATCTGTGAAGACCTTGGTATTCCGATGCCATAGCGCGTCGAAAAGATTTGATAAGCAAAAGATGGTGAACAGGAGGAGTAGGCAGGTCGGACCTGGTAGAGAAGGGGAGTCACTGGCTGAAAGCTCCTCGCAGGGATGCCCGCCGAAGGTCGCCTGGGAGTCTACTGGCTGATGGTAGATGGCTGATGGCAGATAGCTGATGGCCGATAGCCTCTGCAGTAGGTCAGTACGGGTAAGCCCGTTACAGCGTCAAGTGGGTAGATGACGGATGGTCAATGGCACTATCTGCTACCGAGCGAAGCGGGCTATCAGCCATCTGCCAAACAGGGTGGTACCACGGGAGGTGAGCCCCTTTCGTCCTTGACGGGAGGGGCTCTTTTGTTTACTGTGGGGATGGCCAATTGACAAGCCAGGCGATTCCCCCTATAATTCATGTGCCACTATGGTGGCAATCTTAGGTGGGGGTGATCAGAATGGAGACGGCCAAGCTGACGATACGTTTGCCTAAGCAGCTTCACCAGACCCTACGGGAACAGGCGGCGCGATCGGCGCAGTCGCTGAACAAGGTCATCGTCAGTACTCTGTGGCGGGGGTTGGAGCGGAGAGAGACCACCCCCCCCTCAGAATATGAACGCACGATGGCCGCTATCCGCAAAAGCGGCCTGTGGGAACCCATGGGACCCGGCTGGGACAAATACATTGAAGGCGCGCCAGATATGACCGTCGAAGAGCTAAGGGAGTCGCTGAGGGGGATACCTCCTCTATCTGAAGATATCATCGCGGATCGGGGAGAGCGTTGATGGCCTCTTTCTACTTCGACAGCAGCGCGTTGGTCAAGTACTACATCATCGAATCCGGCACAATATGGGTGCAAAACCTGATAGATGGCCAGCTAGACGAGAGGTGGGCGAACACCATTTCCACCTCCGCTCTCACCTGGGTTGAAGTGATCTCTGCCTTCGCCAAGCGCCATCGGATGGGGGATATCTCGACTCACTTATACAAGGCTCTTACGGCTCGCTTTCTGCAGGAGGCGCGTTTCCGCTACGGGCGATTGAGGGTCAACGATGCTGTAATTGATGCAGCCGTTGAACTCATCCAACGCCATCCTCTGCGTGCCTATGATGCTGTGCAGTTGGCCACGGCCCTGATCCTTAATAGCACCTTGATCGCCGACAAACTGCTACCTCTCACCTTCGTCTCCGCTGACAATGTCCTCTGCGAAGCGGCGCGGGCGGAGGGGCTGCCAGCCGAGAATCCCAACGAATACGAATAGGGTATCAACTTCACTGATACCACACTGAGCAATTTTCAAGGAGGCATTTGCATCCCATGGAGAAAGAATCCATCACGGAATTACCCAAAACCTACGAACCCCATGCCGTGGAGAATCGCCTCTACGGCTGGTGGGAGAAACAGGGCTACTTTGCCCCAGAGACGCAGTTCGAGCGCGGCTGGGCCAGCCGGGAACAGAAGCCGTTCGTGATCTCTATGCCCCCCTCCAACATCACTGGCGAGTTGCACATCGGCCACGCCCTGGTGATGGCCATCGAGGACCTGATGATCCGCTGGCACCGCATGCGGGGCGAGCCCACCCTCTGGCTGCCCGGCAACGACCACGCCAGCATCGGCACCCACAACGTGATCGAGCAGGCCCTGGACAAACGCGCCGCCGACGGCCTCCTGCGTGAGATCCGCTATCCCCTCCCCGACGACGACCGCCCGCTGACCCGCTACGACCTGGGGCGGGACTGGTTCGTCCGTCTCGGCTGGGCCTGGAAGGAGCGCTACGGCGGAGCCATCACCAACCAGTTACGTCGCCTGGGAGCCTCGTGCGACTGGACGCGAGAGCGCTTCACCATGGACGAGGGCCTCTCGCGCGCCGTCCGCGCCGCCTTCGTCCAGCTCTACCACAAGGGTCTGATCTACCGCAGCTACTACATGGTCAACTGGTGCCCTCGCTGCGGCACCGCCGTCTCAGACCTGGAGGTCATCCACCAGGAAGAGGCGACCCACCTCTGGTACGTTCGCTACCCCCTGATACTTCCCCCCCAAAGCGGTGTCCTGAGCCTTGCCCTGAGCCCCGTCGAAGGGTTGTCGAAGGGTGGGGGGGGCGACGGGTGGGATGGCCCTCAGGCGGAGTGGGGCAGCGGTCGCTGGGCCGAGGGGGCCACCGAGTGGATTCAGGTGGCCACCACCCGCCCCGAGACCATCCTGGGCGATACGGCGGTGGCGGTCAACCCCGATGACGAGCGCTACACTGAGATAGTGGGCCGCACTGCCGTCGTCCCGGCCATGGGGCGGCGCATCCCGATCATCGCCGATCCGGCTGTGGACCCCGACTTCGGCACCGGCGCGGTGAAGGTCACCCCGGCCCATGACCCCACCGACTACGTGATTGGGACACGCCACGGCCTGGAGATGCCGGACGTGCTGAACGACGACGCCACCATGAGCGATCTGGCCGGCCCCTACGTCGGGCAGGGCAGCTACGAGTGCCGTCGTAACATGGTGGCTGACCTGGAGAAGGAGGGGCTTCTGGTGTGCATCGAGGATTACCAACACGCCCTGGGCCACTGCCAGCGCTGCGACCGGGTGATCGAACCTCGGCTCTCCACCCAGTGGTTCGTCAAGATCCAGCCTCTGGCCGACGCTGCGCTGGCCGCGGTGCGGGATGGCCGCATCAAGATCATCCCCGAACGCTTCAACAAGGTGTACTACAACTGGATGGAGAACATCCGCGACTGGTGCATCTCCCGCCAGCTTTACTGGGGCCATCGTATCCCGGTGTGGTACTGCGACGACTGCGACGAGCTCACGGTGACGATAGAGGACCCCACGACGTGTCAGGCCTGTGGCAGTGCCAACATCCACCAGGATCCGGACATCCTCGACACTTGGTTCTCCTCGGCCCTGTGGCCCTTCTCCACCCTGGGCTGGCCCGACGATACCGAGGACCTGCGTTACTTCTACCCCACCACCATCCTCGAGACCGGCTACGACATCCTGTTCTTCTGGGTGGCGCGGATGATCATGATGGGCCTGGAATGTGCCGGCGACATCCCCTTCCACTACGTCTACCTGCACGGGATGGTGCGGGACGGGCAGGGCCAAAAGATGAGCCGCTCCAAGGGCAACGTGATAGATCCGCTGGAGGTCATAGACGTGTACGGCTCCGATGCCCTGCGCTTTACCCTTCTCACCGGCTCCACTCCCGGCAACGACGTCAACCTCTCGCTCACCCGCGTGGAGGCCAATCGCAACTTCGCCAATAAAATCTGGAACGCGGCACGGTTTGTGATCAGCGCCCTAGCGGCTAAGCGTCCTAGCGACCAAGCGTTTCAACCTCTCGACGCTGAGACGCTGAGACGCTACGACGCCTTGACGCTTTCCGATCGTTGGATCCTGAGCCGCCACAACCGTCTGATCGAGAACGCGACCCGTCTCATGGAGGACTACCAGTTCGGCGAGGCCGGGCGCCAGATCTACGACTTCCTGTGGGGTGAGTATTGCGATTGGTTTATCGAGATGTCCAAGATCAGGCTCTATGGCAAGGACGACGAGGCCAGGGAGGCAGCTCGGCAGGTGCTGGTTTACGTCCTCGACCGTACCCTGCGCCTCCTGCATCCCTTCATGCCCTTCGTTACCGAGGAGATCTGGCAGCATTTGAAGGAATCAGGGATCAGGGATCAGGAATTAGGAGAGCAGTGGCCGGAAGCGCTGATCGTGGCCCCTTGGCCGGAGCCAGGGCCGACCGATGAAGCGGCGGAGGAGGAGATGGCGCTAATCATGGAGATGGTACGCGCCATACGCAATGCCCGCGCCGAGTACAGAGTGGAGCCGGGCCGGCTCATCGAGGCCATCATCGCTGCCGGCGAGAAATATGAGTTGCTGTCTAGCCAGGGGGACACCCTCATCACCTCGGCGCGTCTCGATGCCGAGAAGCTGCACATAGCATGCACCCTGGAGGAAAAGCCGACCCAGGCTTTGGCTCTGGTGGTGGGAGGCGTGGAAATATATCTGCCTTTGGCAGGGATGGTGGACCTGGAAAAGGAGCGCCAGCGATTGACTGCGGAGATCGAGGAAGTCAGCAGGGGGATCGCAAGCTCCGAGAAGCTCCTGGCCAACGAGGACTTTCTGTTCAAGGCCCCTGCTCCAGTGGTGGAGAGGGAACGAAATAAGCTGGCGGACTATCGCCAAAGGCAGGCGAAGTTGCAGGAACGACTTCAGAGCCTAGAGGAGCGACCATGAGGGTTGACGGGCGGAGGAATGACGAGCTCAGGCCGGTGGTCATCACGCCGGGCTACGTGCAGTACCCTGAGGGCTCGGTCTTGATCGAGATGGGCGCCACGCGGGTCATCTGCAACGTAACAGTGGAGGGAAGGGTGCCGGCTTGGCTCTTTGGTCAGGGCCAGGGTTGGGTCACGGCTGAATACGCCCTTTTGCCCCGCTCCACCCACGAACGCACCCCTCGCGAGACCATGGGCCTCAGGGGACGCACCCAGGAGATTCGCCGTTTCATTGGCCGGAGCCTGCGAGCCGCCGTCAACCTGGACAAGCTGGGCCAGCGTACCCTGATCGTAGATTGCGATGTCATCCAGGCCGACGGAGGCACCCGCACGGCTTCGGTTACTGGCGGCTATGTAGCCCTGGCCATGGCCCTGGATAAACTCATCCGCAGCGGCCTGCTTCCCCCCGATGTCCTGAGAACGGCGGTAGCCGCGGTCAGCGTGGGAGTAGTGAACGGTCAGGCGGTGCTCGACCTCTGCTACAAGGAAGACTCCGTGGCTGAAGTGGACTTCAACGTGGTCATGACCGCCGGGGGAGAATACGTGGAAGTGCAAGGCACGGCTGAGGGCCGGCCTTTCGCCCGCGAAGTCATAGACGAGTTGCTGGATTTGGCAGAGAGGGGTACTCGGCAGCTCTTTGAGCTACAAAGCAAGGTCCTTGCTGGGTTGCATGAAGGCCATATCTGTCAACTGAACGCTAGCGACCGCCGGTCGAGTAGTCCGTAGCGGAGCGGAGGGCGTATCGAGACCAAGGGAGCGGGTCTGGCTAAGCTGCTTGGTTTCGATACGCGCCCTTCGGGCGCTACTCAACCGGCGCTTTCAACCTGGAGAGCGCATGGCGGAGTTAACCATTGATGCTGCGAGCCTGGCCACTCGGCTCGAAGAGTTCATCCGCGTGGGGGTGGATAACCTCCAGCGGGAGGGAGCCATCGTGGGTTTGAGCGGTGGGATAGACTCAGCAGTGGTAGCGGCTCTGGCCGCCAAAGCCTTGGGCCCTGACAAGGTGTTGGCCCTGCTGATGCCAGACAGGGACAGCGACCGAGCCAGCAAGCGGGATGCCCTTAAGCTGGCCCGAGGGTTGGGGATACGATACAGAACCGTGGGCCTGACCAAATTCCTTTTTCTCATGGGCATCTACTGGAAGCTTCCCCTGTGGCTGCTGGGCCTGCGGCGTTTTCAAGAGAAGCTAGTTCTTCGTTACTATGATGGCTTCGTGAGGGAGTGGGGAGAAAAGCCCTTTGCTGCGATCATGGTGGGCACCAAGGGGCTGCCAGGCCCACTGGTGAATCAGGCCGTGGCCTACCACCGGGTGAAGGGACGAATGCGGGCGATCCTGCTCTACTACTACGCCGAGTTGGAGAATCTCCTGGTTCTGGGGACTTGCAACAAAACGGAGAAGGCCATCGGTTTCTTCGTCAAGTACGGCGATGCTGCTGCCGACGTAGCACCTCTGGAATCCCTCTACAAAACTCAAGTGCGGCAGTTGGCGGCTTTCCTGGAGATTCCTGAGGCGATCATTGCAAAGCCCCCCTCACCCGATCTCTTGCCAGGCATCACCGACGAATACGCCATTGGCTTGAGCTACGAGACATTGGATGAAATCCTTTGGTGTTTAGAAGCGGGAATGGGCACAAAGGAGATCGCCGGGGCACTGGGCCTTGAGCGAGGTGTCGTAGATTACGTGCGAGAGCTGATACGGCGTTCAACCCACATGCGGGCTCAACCCGAGATACCCTCTTTGTAGCTCATCTTATCTAGCACGGGTGCTCTCTCAGCATTGGATGCCAATGGCGGCCGGCATGACCACCGGTTCTTATCAACCAGTGCTTGTGTCGGTTATGCCATCGTGGTATAATTAAGGTACATTCAGGAATAGAGAGGTATTTTATGGTGTCCAACTCGAACAAAGGGCAACCAGGTCTCGAGAACTGGCGCTTTTTGTCCACGCAGGAAGTGGCTAAGATATTGGGTGTGCGGGTGGAGACGGTGCGCAACTATATTAAACGCGGCAAACTGCCGGCTGTGAAGTTGGGGCGGGATTACAAGATCACCCAGCGCGATTTAGAAGAGTTTTTGACGCCCGAAGCAAGGAAGGGGGGAATACCGTATAGCTTGAGGGACACGGGAAGGGCTCAGAAAGTCAAGGAGGCGGGGGTGCCGAGGGGCAAGGGTGCGGGGGTGCGGGGGTGCTCCTCTGCTCCCCTGCTCCTCTGCACAATCGGGGAGGGTGAGGTCAGTGAGCTCGAGGCTGGGCGAAGGGCCGAGGAGTTGCTGGTAGAAATCCGAGAGATCACGCACCAACTGCAGACGGAAAAGCCGCCTTACCCTCCGGGGGAAGCCGCCCAGGCCCGGTGCGAGATGGACGAGATTCGGGCGATGTTGAGCGAGAATCCGCCATATCCGACCATCAAGGAATTCATGGAATCTGGCCGTGGCAGGGGGACGTATGATCCTGATTGATTCCGATGTCTACGCTATTGACATCATGTATCCGCGCGATCCAAGGTATGCCTCGAACTCGGGCTTTCTGGTGAGCGTTGCCGATGAATCAAAAGCGACGACTATCTTCAACGTCCTCGAAATCTGCGGAAAGGCTTCCTTCATCCTGCCGGGGGACAAATTGCTGAAACTGTATCGAAGCTTCGCCAGGGACTATGCCGTAGTCGTCCTATGGCCGAAAACCGATGCCATGCTGGCCGCAGATTTCCTAACCCAGCGGGTTGTGGCTAGGAGCATAGCCAAGATGATGAACAAGGTGGCCTTTCTGGATGCCCTGATCCTCTGCGTAGCCGAAGAGCATCCTGACGTGGATACTTTCATCACTTGGAATGCGCGGCATTTCAAGGGCAAGACGTCGCTTCCTGTGCAGACGCCAAGGGAGTATCTCGAATGGCTAAATCATCTGATATGACCCCCATTCGCCGCCAATACCTGCAGATCAAGAAGCAATACCCCGACACCATCGTCCTCTTCCGCCTGGGTGATTTCTACGAGACCTTCGACGATGACGCCAAGATCATCTCCCAGGCCTGTGACATCGTCCTCACCTCGCGGCCAGTGGGGAAGGGCCAACGGGTGCCGCTGGCGGGGGTGCCCTATCACGCCGTCGAGGGCTACATCGCTAAGCTCATCAAGGCGGGGCACAAGGTGGCCATTGTAGAGCAAATGGGTGACCAGCCCATGCGAGGATTGATGCCCCGCGAGGTGACACGGGTGATCACGCCGGGCACCGTGGTGGAGCCAACCCTGCTGGAGGAAAAGCGCAACAACTACCTGGCTGCCTTGATAATCGAGGACAACAGGGCAGGCATCGCCTACGCCGACATAACCACGGGCGAATTTGCCACCACTCAACTCTCAGGAGACAACGTCGAACAGATGGCAGCGGAGGAGCTAGAGAGGCTGCGCCCAGCCGAATGCCTAATCCAGGACACCTCCAATCTACCAATTTACCAATTTACCAATCTACCAACTTACCAATCTACCAAATACGAGAGTTGGCGTTTCGAGTTGGGCAACGCCCGCCAGGCCCTCCTCGATCACTTCGAGGTCGCCTCCCTGGCTGGCTACGGCTGCGAAGGGTTGCCACTGGCCATGCGCGCCGCCGGGGCCATCGTCCAGTACCTGCGGGAGACGCAGAAGGCGGCCCTGGCCCAACTGAGCGATCTGCGAACCTATTCCACCAGCGAGTTCATGACCCTCGACGCCTCCACGCGGCGAAATCTGGAACTGACCCAGACCATCCGCACCGGCTCGGTCAAAGGATCGCTGCTGGGCGTGCTGGACGCCACGGTCACGGCCATGGGCGGGCGATTGCTCCGCCAGTGGCTCAACCAGCCACTGTTGGACGTGGATAAGCTGGAGCAGCGGCTGGACGCCATGGAGGCTCTTTATCGGGATACGCCTACCCGAACGCAGGTGATGGCCTTTCTCAAAGAACTGGCCGATCTGGAGAGGCTAACCAGTCGAGTGGTACAACGCATCGCCGTACCGCGGGACCTGGTGGGAATTCGTAAGAGCCTGGAAAGGGTGCCGCAAATTCGAGAAGCGCTATCGCAGCTCGAAGGATTTGAGGGCGATCATCCCTTGCAGACCTTGCTCTCCCAGTTGGACCCCTGTGCAGAGGTAGCCTCTCTCATCGGAGAGGCCATCGTGGATGACCCGCCAGCCACGCTAGCCAGCGGCGGGGTGATCAAGTCCGGCTTCTCAGCCGAGCTGGATAGCATCATCGCCGCCTCCAGAGACGCCAAACGCTGGGTAGCCAATTTGGAGCAAACCGAGCGGAAGCGAACGGGCATCAAGTCCCTCAAAGTAGGCTATAACAAAGTCTTTGGTTACTACATCGAAGTGACTAAATCCAACCTGGAGGCGGTGCCCGAGGAGTACATCCGCAAGCAGACCCTGGTAAACGCCGAGCGCTTTATCACCCCAGAGCTCAAGGAATACGAATCGCTGATCCTGAACGCTCAAGAGCGCATTCTCGACATCGAGGCTCGCCTGTTCCGCGAGGTCTGCGATCAGGTGGCTGCCGCGGCCGAGCGGCTGCTTTCCACCGCCCGTGCCCTGGCCCACCTGGACGTATACACTGCCCTGGCCGAGGTAGCCATCCGCAACAACTACGTCCGCCCCGTCCTGACCGATCGCGATGAGGTCGAAATCATAGCTGGCCGCCACCCGGTGGTGGAACTCACTCTTCGCGAAGAGCCCTTCGTGCCAAACGATGCCCGCCTCTCCCAGGAGGAGATGATACTGATCATCACCGGCCCGAATATGTCGGGTAAATCCACTTTCCTTCGCCAGGTGGCCCTTATTGTCCTCATGGCCCAGATGGGCTCCTTTGTCCCTGCCGACGAGGCCCGGATCGGGCTGGTGGACCGCATCTTCACCCGCATTGGGGCTCAGGATGAGATCTGGGCGGGCCAGTCAACCTTCATGGTGGAGATGATCGAGATGGCCAACATCCTGCACCACGCCACCAACCGCAGCCTGCTCATCCTGGACGAGATCGGGCGGGGTACCAGCACCTACGACGGCATGTCCATCGCCTGGGCGGTGGTCGAGTACATCCACAACCACCCCCGTCTCAGGGCCAAGACCCTCTACGCCACCCACTATCACGAGTTGACGGAGTTGGCTAGTCTATTGCCTCGGGTGCGCAATTACAACGTGGCCGTGGCCGAGGATGGCGACAAGGTGATCTTTCTGCACAAGATCGTCCCCGGCGGTGCTGACCGCAGCTACGGCATCCATGTAGCGCAGTTGGCGGGCCTGCCCAAGACGGTCATCCACCGTGCCCAGGAGATACTGAAAGAACTGGAGCGCGATTCTCAAAGAGCACCGCTAAGAC
>CAYUPJ010000089.1:0-16676 GCA_964446635.1 uncultured Anaerolineae bacterium | reverse complement strand
CAAAATCAATCTTGGCCATTTTGTCCTCCTTTGGTTATAATCCTTTGCTATTTGTTGATTCACTCGTTCACTGCTTCTTGTTGTTGCCCCGCACCATAGCCACCCTTCCGGTGCGAGCCATCTCTCGAACGCCGAAGGGGCGCAGGAGGCTCACCAGGGAATCCACCTTGTCCTCTGTGCCGGTGATCTCGATCATCAGTGAATCGGGAGCCACATCCACCACTTTGGCTCGGAAGATGTCCACCAGGCCAGTGATCTCAGAGCGGGTCGTGCCGTCGGCCATCACTTTGATCAAGGCCAGCTCCCGGATCACCGCTGGCTCGTCGGTCACGTTGGTGACCTTGGTGACGTTGATCAGCTTGTAGAGTTGCTTCTCCACCTGCTCAACGATCCTGCTGTCCCCTTCGGTGACGATGGTCATGCGAGAGATGCCCGGCATCTCGCTGTGCCCGACGGCAAGACTCTCGATGTTGAAGTTGCGGCGGCGGAACAGGCTGGAAATCCGGTTCAACACGCCGGGTTTGTCTTCCATCAAAGCTACCAGAGTGTGTCTCATCTTGAATCTCCCTCCTTTTTACTCAGGTGACCGTCACTTTCACTCAGGCTCACACGACCAACCAGGATAGCCAGTGATTCAAAAAGCGATTTGGCGTCAACAGTAGATAAGTGACGGTCACCTTACCTCTGCAGCATGTCACCAATGGAGCCACCGGGCTTGACCATGGGGTAAACGTTCTCCTCCTGCTCGATAACGAAGTCAATTAGCGCCGGACCGTCAATTGCCATAACCTGCTCGATGACGGGAACCACCTGACTTTTCTCCCTCACCGTGAAGCCAGGGATACCGTAGGCCTCCGCTACCTTGGCGAAGTCGGGCCCCAGGAGAGGCGTGCCTGAATAGCGTCCCTCGAAGAACAGTTGCTGCCATTGGCGTACCATGCCCAGGAAGCCATTGTTCAGGATCGCCATCTTGAGGGGTAACTTTTCCTGAACTACCGTAGCCAATTCCTGGATGTTCATCTGGAAGCCGCCGTCACCGGCAGTGACCCAGACCATCTCCTCAGGCTTTCCCATCTGAACCCCGATAGCCGCAGGCAGGGCAAAGCCCATGGTGCCCAGGCCTCCTGACGAGATCAGGCCCCGCGACTTATGGTGGAGAAAATACTGGGCCTCCCACATCTGATTTTGCCCCACATCGCTGACCATGATGACATTGCCCTGGGTAGCATGCCAGATTTGGCGGACAACATACTGGGGTATGAGGGCGTCGGTTTCTTGGTTAAGAACGTCGTGCTGGTATGACTCGGCACGCCAGGTATCAATCTTATTGATCCAATCTGGGTGGTTGGCTGGTTCGATCAGGGGGAGGAGAGCTTGCAGGATATTCTTGAGATCGCCGACGACGGGCAGGTCCACCCTTACGTTCTTGCCGATCTCCGCTGGATCTATGTCCACGTGGATGATCCTGGCATGGGGGGCGAAGGTGTTCACAGAGCTGGTCAGCCGGTCGTCAAAGCGACTGCCCAAAGCAACGACCAAATCGGCCTCTTGGAGAGCCTTATTAGCATATACCTCGCCGTGCATGCCTCCCATACCCAGGCAGAGAGGATGGGTTTCGGGAATAGTACTGATGCCGAGCAGGGTGTTGACCACCGGAATCTGGGCTTTTTCTACCAATTCTCTTAGCTCGGCTTCGGCGCCAGCCAGCATCACCCCGTGGCCGGCGATGATAACGGGGCGCTCCGCCTCGTTGATGAGTTGAGCGGCCTGCTTGATCTGGCGCTGGTGGCCAGATAGAGTGGGGCGGTAGCCAGGGAGGTTCACTTCCCCCGGATACTCGTATTCCAGGGTGGCGGCCTGTGCGTCCTTGGCGATATCTACCAGCACCGGTCCTGGCCGTCCAGTGCGGGCGATGTGGAACGCCTCTTTGATCACCATCGGCAGGGTTTCCACCTCGGTCACCAGATAGTTGTGTTTGGTGATGGGCAAGGTGATGCCGGTTATATCCACCTCTTGAAAAGAGTCTTTGCCGATTAAGGAGGTGGGCACCTGGCCAGTGATGGCTACCACCGGCGAGGAGTCCATGTAGGCTGTGGCCAGTCCGGTGACCAGGTTAGTAGCCCCCGGCCCCGAAGTGGCCATGCACACCCCTACCTTGCCCGTGGCTCTGGCGTAACCATCGGCCGCATGAGCCGCAGCCTGCTCGTGGCGCATCAGGACGTGGTGGATGGGGTAATCGGGCAGGGCATGGTAAATGTGGATCACCGCCCCACCCGAAATGCCAAACACCACCTCCACCCCTTCCCGCACCAAGCTGTCCCAAACGATTTGGGCTCCACTTAGTTTCATGGCTTCCTCCCAACTTGGATATTGGAGGTTGGAGGTTGGACTTCCATCTTCCAACTTCCAACTTCCAAACAGTCGCTATGGCCCAATAAACCTGGAAGAAGGCGTTCCGTTAACCCGAGAGGCATAGTCCATGTATTTCACGATGAGTCTTCCCAGGCGTCGGATGCCCTCCTCGATCTCGCTGGGCTCTAAATGAGAGAAATGGAGGATGGCGGTGTGGCGCTCATTGTAAGCAACCGGGCCAGGGGTGAAGATCACCCCCTCTTGTTTGGACAATCTCAGCAATTCCCCAGGGTCAATCCCCAAGGGCAGGATCACCCAAAGGGGAGCGTTGCCCCGTGGGTAGGTCCAGGCGACTACATGGGGAAGATGCCGACGCGCGGCCTGGAAGACGGCATCGCGTTGCTCCTCGCGAGCACCCAAAGGATTGTGCTTCTCGTAAACGAAACGGATATCCTCTTTCATCATTTCTCCTCCTCTTTTGACTTGCTTTAGCCTTTGAAAACCGCACCTGTGCTGGCCGAAGTGACCGCCTCGGCGTAACGCTTGAGGTAACCGGAGTTAACCTTAGGCTGCCAGGGGGACAGATTGGCTAGGCGACTCTTGATCTCCCCCTCTGCCAGATTCAGGCTCAGGGAGTAAGCAGGGATGTCAATGCTAATCGGGTCGCCCTCCCTCACGATGGCCAGTGGCCCACCTGCCGCCGCCTCAGGCGAGATGTGGCCGATGGCTGCCCCTCGCGTGGCCCCGGAGAAGCGCCCATCGGTCAGCAAAGCTACCTCTCCATCCAGGCCCATGCCGGTGAGCAGGGAGGTGGGGGTCAGCATCTCTCGCATCCCTGGTCCACCTCGGGGGCCTTCATAGCGGATGACGATGACGTCGCCCTTCTGGAAATCACCAGCCATGATCGCTGCGGTGGCCTCTTCCTCGGAGTCGAAGACCCGCGCTGGCCCGCGGTGGGTGAGCATCCCAGGAGCTACGGCAGCCCGTTTGACCACCGCCCCTTCGGGGGCCAGGTTGCCGAAGAGAATGGCCAGGCCACCGGTGGACGAGTACGGGCCATCAACGGGGCGGATAACGCGACGGTCGAGCACCTCCGCTCCGGTCAGGTTCTCACTCAGGGTGCGAGCTGTCACTGTCAAGGCTTCTCCGTCCAATAGCCCCACGGCCATCAGTTCACCCATCACCGCCGGTATGCCGCCCGCTTGATCCAGGTCCTCGATGTGATGCTTACCGGCTGGGCTCATCTTGCACAAATGGGGAGTGCGGGCGCTGAACTCATTAAGCTCCGCCAGCGGGGAATCTATACCGGCCTCGTGGGCGATAGCCAGCAGATGCAGAACGGAGTTAGTGGAGCCTCCCAAGGCCATGTCTACAGTGAAGGCATTATTGAAAGCGGGTGGGGTCAGGATGTCCAAAGGCCGGATGCCCTTATCCAATAGCTCCATCACCTTCACGCCCGCCTCCTTGGCCAGGCAGATTCGCTGGGCGCTGACAGCGGGGATAGTGCCGTTGCCCGGCAGGGCCATGCCCAGCGCCTCGGTCAGGCAGTTCATGGTGTTGGCGGTGAACATACCAGCGCAGGAGCCACAACCAGGACAGGCCGCCCGTTCCAGCCGTTGCAGCTCTGCGTCGCTCATCTCACCTCTGGCAGCGGCTCCTACAGCGTTGAAGACATCGGCGAGGTCTACGTATTCCTCGCCCAGCCGGCCGGCCAGCATCGGCCCGCCGCTGATGATCAGGGAAGGGATGTTGAGCCGGGCGGCGGCCATCAGCATCGCCGGGACAATCTTGTCGCAGTTGGGGATGAGAACCAGGGCATCGAAAGCATGGGCCTGGGCCAGGATCTCCACCGAGTCGGCGATGAGCTCACGGCTGGGCAGGGAGTACTTCATGCCCTGGTGGTTCATGGCCAGCCCGTCGCAGACGCTGATGGTGGAGCACTCGAAGGGGGTGCCGCCCGCCATGCGGACGCCGGCCGCGGCGGCAGCAGCGATTTGGCGCAGGTGGGTGTGGCCGGGGACAACCTCGTTGAAGGAGTTGATGATACCTATGAAGGGCTGATCCATCTCGCGGTCCGTGCAGCCCACCGCGCGCAGGAGGGAGCGATGGGGGGCCCGCTCGATCCCTTGTTTTAGGGCTTTGCTTCTCATTTTTCGTTACCCCTTTCAACGACTGATAAATAAAATACCTTGACCCTCACGGTCAATAAGACACCGCGGGCAAAGGCATCATTGCAAAATCGTCGTCGTAGACGTCAAGGCGCGGGTCAACTCCGACCTGCTGAGTCGTTATTCAGTTGCACGCCGTTTGCCTTCTCCCTGGGGTTCGCTTTCTCCGCTGGAAAAACAAAAGAGCCTCCTGGTTGGGAGGCTCTCCAAATTGCAGATAAGTTGTAGTTATGCTTTACCCCGATCTCCTCCCAACCACCAATAGCTCCTTAATGCTAAGGAGCTCTACTACGATAAGGCTAATAATGGGGATGAGATTATTCGGAGTTTGACTCATAGAGATAGGGCCTGATTCGGTGTTAGGATTTTCATTATAAATTATAGCATAGGCTGAGCCATTTGTCAAATTGGCTTTGGTTCATATAAATACAATATTTGCCAAAAGACTTCTCTTGTGATAAAATACCTGCGTTCTGGGAGACCTTGGTCTCACATTCTATGAAGAGGAGAGCGTATCTCAATGGAAGAGACCCCAAACTCTTTGTCGGATACCATCACCACGGGGACAACCAGAAAGTGGATCAGCCGCATCATCAACTTCGGACTGATCCCCTTGTTGGTTCTAACAGCCCTGTTTCTCCCGCCCATCTCGCTTAAGGATCGAATTTTGGAGACCGGCTACACCACGATCCGTCAAGATCACTGGTGGGCGCAAGACCCTGATGGCGCCCGATTAGAGATCCCTCCCGCTGGGTTGGAGGGATCGGTTAAGGTCAAGCTCACTGTGGTGCCACGCGTTGATTTCCTGCATGGCGCGGCCGGGAAGGAATTGGCAGAAGCGACCACAGCCATCCCCGACAACCTGGAGATTAAGAGTCCCTTCTACCAGATTGCCTTGCGGGGACAGATGCCCACGGAAGCAGTGCTTCGCGTGCCCATCCCCAACGACGCTGGGCCATATCGCACCCTCGACCTCTACACCTGGACAGGCGAAGAGTGGCAGTGGCTTCCAAGCCACGTTATCGCCGAGAACGACGTGATCATGTCTCGGCTGTCCTTTGTGCCCTCCTCCGTGGCGGTGATGCAAACCAGGCCCACTTCCCCAGTTGTTTCGACGGGGCTGTCTAGTGGAGATACCGTGCCGCTTGAAGGAGCAGGGGTTCTGGCAGTGCTCACCCCCCAAGGCCTTTACCTGAGCGATGAGGCCAGAATAAGGATAAGCGGCGACATCGAATCCCTGTGCCAGGCGAGCGGGATGGACTCGGCTGTTGTCTTGCCCACTCTACGCAATTGGCGCGAGGAAGGTGGCATCAAGGACGATCTCGTCAACAACATGCTCCATGACGCTGAACTGCGGAGAAAGCACATCGCGACTATTGTCGGATTAGTGGCCAAGGGTGCCTGTGCAGGCATTGACATAGACTATCGAGGAATCAACACCGAGTTGAGAGATGCGTTCAGCCTCTTTATTACTGGGCTGGCTGAGAGGCTGCATGAGAAAGAGAAGCTGCTGACCGTGAGAGTTGCTCCTCCCAGCCAGGGGGCTGGAGGTGGCTGGGAGACAGGTGCTTACGACTGGCGTGCCTTAGGGCAGGCGGTGGATGCCCTGAAGATTCCGGTTCCTGACGATCCTGAGGCCTGTGCTCCTGGAGGGTGGATGGAATCCCTGCTGGATTGGGCAGTAGGTGAGGTGAACCGTTACAAGATCGAACCGGTGATCTCCACCTATAGCCTGGAAAGGGTTGGTGATACTGTCACCAGGGTACCGTACATCCAAACCCTGGCGCCCCTCGTCCAGATCGCCGTCAAGGCCCAAGATCCCACCATTGATCCTGGCGAACAGGTGGTTCTGACCCTGGCTTGTTTGGAGGAATCGGGCGGCCTGAACTTCGATGAGGCTACCCAGACTTACTGGTTTCGCTACACCGACGAGAGGAACCAGCAACACACGATTTGGCTGGGGAATGCGGAGTGCCTGGCTCACAAACTGGAATTGATCGCCCAGTACAACCTGCGGGGCGTGACGGTGGCGAACTTGCTTGATGAGGGAAACGACGAGAGAGTTTGGGAGGTCGTGCGCCAGTTCTGTGAGCTCAAAGTGCCTCCAGTAGAAAGTACGTTTGCTATGGTTTGGACCGTACAAGATGCAGCGGGCCAACTATCCCAGATCATGAAGCCGCTGAGCGATCCCCGCTACGTATGGACGGCTGGACAGCCAGGCAACTACACTTTCGCGGCGGCTATCTCTACCGACGGAGGCCGGACAATCAGCCAGCGCGGTGACGTTGGCATCCGCGTGCTGGAACCAACCCCCACTCCCACACCGACGCCGACACCAACACCAACACCGACGCCCACATCAACCGCCACTCCTACGCCTACCCCAACGTCTACGCCTACTTCTACCCCCACACCAACGCCTACCTTCACACCAATACCAACAGCAACGCCTACTCCTGTGCCCCAGCCCACAGCGACCCCGAAACCCAAGGCTCAGCCACTTACGGGCCTCGGCTTCGACTACGGCATCCAGGCGCACTTCATTGACCAGAACCACACTCCTGTTATCAACGCTATCAAGGACCTGGGTTTCCGCTGGGTCAAGCAGCAGATCGAGTGGAAGATGTTCGAGCCTGCCAAAGGCCAATATCATTGGGGTGAAATAGACCGGCTGGTGGAAAGTTGCCAAGCGGCTGGTATCAAGATTCTCCTCAGCGTAGTCAAGGCGCCGAAGTGGGCCAGGCCGGGGAATACTGATCTCAGCGTTGAAGGGCCGCCGGCTAACCCTCAAGATTTCGCAGACTTCCTGTCGGCAGTGGCTGAGCGTTACAAGGGCCGGGTCCAGGCCTATGAGATCTGGAACGAGCAGAACCTTCACTATGAGTGGGGCAACGAGCCCTTGGATGCTGGCCGCTACGTGCAATTACTGGCTGCTGCCTACCGAGCCATCAAGGCCAATGACCCCGGGGCCATTGTGGTTAGCGGTGCCCTGACCCCTTGTGGAGATAATCCTGGCAAGGCCATTGACGACCTCGTTTACCTGGAGCAGATGTACCAGGCCGGGCTGAAGAACTACTGCGACGCCGTGGGAGTCCATCCCAGCGGCTATAACGTGCCGCCCGATGCCGACTGGCAGACCTGGAGCGATCCCACCGCCTCGTTCCGAGGCCCCGCCGATAATCATCACCATAGCTGGGTGTTCCGGGGCACTATGGAGGGGTCGCGTAACGTCATGGTCGTATACGGCGATAGTAGCAAGAGGCTGTGGCCTACCGAGTTCGGCTGGGCCACCACGGAGGGTACGGGCGTGGGAGCAACTCCGGGCTATGAATACGCGGCTGATAACACCGAGGCCGAGCAAGCCCAATGGCTGGTTAGAGCCTACCAGATGGGCAAGAACTGGGGCTGGGTGGGGCCGATGTTCTGCTGGAACCTCAACTTCTGGCCCATTGCTGGAGCTGGCAGTGAAACAGCCAAATTCGGCATCGTGCGCGGCGACTGGAGCGGTCGGCCAGCTTATGCTGCCCTGCGCGACATGCCTAAGTAGGAGATTGGAGATTGGAGATTAGAGATTGGAGATTGGAACTATGAACTTTGAGCTTTTGAGAGGTTGGTTTGCGCCCCCAAGATAAGAGAACCAATGCAACCCAATTTCTGTTGGCAACTTTACTGGTGGTGATGGGTCTATGCGCAGGGGCTCTCTCCATCTGGGCGTTGTTCATTTATGAGCCCGCACCGGCAGTAGTGATCGCTGTTACAGTGCCCCCTACCTACACTCCTACCGCCAAGGCAACGTCACCTGCGAAAACGGAAAACCCTGTCGTGACCGATACCCCTGCTTCACCTGCTCACCCCCCCACGCACACACCAACGCCAACCGTCCAGCCCCCGACAGATACGCCAGCACCATCTATCCAACCACCGACGGATACGCCGACCTCGCTGCTAGTCTTAACAGATACTCCTACACCAACAAGCCCGCCCCCAATGGATACACCGGTCCCCACAGCAGCCACGCCAACACCTCGGCCACCTAAGCCTTTGAGGATGCAATCACCTGAATACGGCATGCAGGCCTTCCTCTGGTGGCGTCCGGAGGTGGCCGATCGTGACCTTACACTGATCAAAGAAGCGGGCTTCGGTTGGGTGAAGCAGGGCTTCGGTTGGAGGGACATCGAAGGGGCGTGCAAGGGCTGCTTCGACTGGAGTGTGACCGATCGCATCGTCGAGCAGGTGGAGACGCATGGGCTGGATCTGGTGGTGCGCCTGGATCACCAGCCCTATTGGGCCGGGGGGTACACCAACGGCCCTCCTGCTAACTACGGGGATTTCGGCGACTTCGTTTACGCTATGGCCAGCCGCTACAAAGGTCGCATCCGCGCCTACGAGATATGGAACGAGCCCAACCTGTCCCGGGAGTGGGGGGACAGGCCGCCCAACCCAGCAGAGTATACCACCCTGCTGAAGATCGGCCATCAACGCATCAAGGAGGCCGATCCCAACGCCATGGTCATCTCCGCGGGACTGACCCCGACCAGCCGCTGGGATCACGTAGCCGTCCCCGATATTGAATTCCTTAAAGGAATGTACGCCGCCGGAGCCAAGCCCTACTTCGATGTCCTGGGGGCTCATGGTGCAGGCTTCAAAGCGCCCCCTGAGGCAGATCCAGGGGAGGTGGCTGCGCATCCCGTCTGGGGAAATCCCGGCGATCCCAGCCCCCTGGAGTTGAAGCGCGTCTATTGCTTCCGCCATGTGGAGGACCTGCGTCAGGTGATGGTAGACAACGGAGATGCCGACAAGCAGGTGGCTATCTTAGAATTCGGCTGGACCAGCGATCCTCGGCCCGATTCGCCCTATCACTGGCATTCCGTGTCCGATCAGGAGAAGGCCGAGTATTTTGTGCGGGCCTATCAGTACGCCAGAGAGCACTGGTCTCCCTGGATCGGACTGATGAGCTTAATCTACGTAGCCGACCCCGATTGGACAGAGGATGCCGAGCAATACTGGTGGTCTGTTACCTATCCCAGCTACCCTGAAACCAGGGTACACCTGGCGTATGAGATGCTGAAGGCGATGGCCAAGTAAGCGGATTTGCGCTTTTCAAAATTGGATGGTATAATAGCCATGTAATGGGCGAGTAGCTCAGTTGGTCAGAGTGCACGGTTCACATCCGTGAGGTCAGGGGTTCAAGTCCCTTCTCGCCCATTTCTTGTAGTTAGCTATGTCGAAGTATTGGTTAGCCGCGGCTGCGCGGCTTTTTCTGTTGATTGGAAAGTAAGGCTTGGCCCCGTGGATCTGCTGCAATCACTGCTCTACTTGATAGACTACAAAGTGGAATCCGCTTTGTGGATAGGCTTCTCCATCGGTCTCTACGCCCTGGGAGTTGGTATCGCCTGGCACTACCGCCGGCCGAGACCCGGCCGACTGGGCCATTGGGTCGAAACTGTCAAAGGATGGCCTTATCATAACTGGCCTCTGGAAGCCATCAGGTTTTTGTACTACATCGGCATCCCTTATGCTGCTTTGCTGCGTGGAGCAGTCCTGCCTCGGCTGATGGGCCTGACGGATCCCGACTGGGTCAAGGGGATTGGCCTTGGGATGGCGCTGGGTGGGGGCACCTTCTTACTTTTCGCTATGATCTGTTGGTGGTACGCGCGCGCTGTTGCTGCCTTGCCCCTTTCGGCAAGGGAGCAAAGGGGAGTAGCTTTGGGGGATAGCTCTGCCAGCGGGTGGATCTTCCTGCGGGAGGTCATCTACCTGCAAACCCATTGGGCTTTCTACCGCAGCGCCACCATTCTCCTCCTTGATGATCATTACATGGGCACTTTCCTCGGCTTCCTGCTCGTCACCCTGGAGTGGGCAATTAACCCAGCCTGGCGCAAAGTTCTGAGCTTGCCGTGGCGATCAGCGAATGTCCTCATGAGATGGGGCATGGCCTTCGTTACGGCCATCATCTTCCTCTTCACCCGCAACTTCTGGCTGCTAGTGCCCATCCATTGGGGCATTGAAATGGCTTGCCATCGCTTGCTGGCCGGCCTTTCACAACCGAAGAACAACGGATCGGCAGGATTTTCGGATCAAGTGACTTGAACCAAGGATGAATCCGCAAATCCTGCCCATCCGTGCTCTAAACCCTTCAAACAACGAGGGGCAAGCAGAAGATGCAACTGCTTGCCCCGTGTGCTATCCGCAAATCCCGCGCATCCGTGTTCTTACCTGATCACGAAGGACAGAATGATCAGCACGGCCAACATTGTCCCGGCCAAGATGGCGATCCGTTTCAGGTCGGAGTACACGTAGCTATATTCTTCGCCGAGAATCGCTGTCTTCTCCTCTGCCAGTGCTTCAGCCTTCTTTGTGACAGTTGGGCTTGGTTCCTGCACCGGCTCCTTAGGTCTGATCGCAGGTATGCTTCTCTTTTTCTCCATACGTCTCTTGGCGCGGCGTGATTTCTTTGCCATATTCTTACCTCCAATTCATCTGGGTTTCTATTCCTCTCTCGATCAATTCCGCTTTTATTATACTACGCTTTGCCCCAGACAACAAATCTCGATGGAAATCAAGCAGAGGGGCGCACCTTTCGCCAGATCATCTCCCCAACCAGCCTCGCCTCCTCCACCCGTAGGAGGACGATCATTCCCAGGTACGTGGCCAAGCCCACACTACCTGCGCCGGCGACCATGACGAACTTACCCACTAGGGTGCTGGCATCCAGCCCTCTTTGTAGTCCGCCGAGGGCGAGGTGGGTTATCCCCCCCATCACCGCCGAAGCGAAGAGGGTTTTGAAAACGAGGGGCATTATCCCATGTCCACCCAAGCCCCCCATGCGTCGCTGGATCAGTACTAGCATGGTTAAGGCGTGGATGGTGAGCTGAGCGGAGTTGGCCAGGATCAGGCCGATCATGCCCAAGGGGCGAATCAGAGACAGGGCTACGATCAAGTAGACCACAACCCCCAGCACTCCCACCAAGGCCGGTGTTAAGGTGTCCTTTCGGGCGTAGAAAGCAAAAACCAGAGGTAGATCAATGGCCGCAAAAGTCAAACCCAGCAGATAGTAACGAAGGGCCATGGCCGTTTGAATGCTGTCATGGGCGTCGAAGTTGCCGTGCTGATAGATGAGAGCCACGATAGGTGCAGCCAGCACGAACAGGCCGATAGTGGCTGGGATGATGGCTATTAGCACTATTTTGAGGCCCAGAGCAAGAGTGCGTTGGAAGTTTGATGCTTGACGTTTGACGTTTGACGTTTGACGTTTGACGTTGGATATTGGATATTTGATATTGGATATTGAATTCTGCTCGCTGGATGTCTCTGAGCCATATTGCGACAGAGTCGGCAGGATGGCCAGGGAGACGGCTGCCGACACCAGGCCTATGGGAAGCTGGATCAGCCGGGTGGCAAAGCGCATCCAGGCGATGCTTTCCCCTCCCGTGCGCGAAGCCAGGTTGCGGTCAATGCCGATGCCGATTTGGCTGATGACCAGGCCCAGCACCACTGGCAGGTAGAGGCCAACGATACGGCGTAAAGCCGGGTGGGAGAGGTCGAGAGAAAAGGCAAACCGGACGTCGCGCAAATCCGGCAATTGGATGGCCAGTTGTAGCATCGCTCCCAATAAGATGCCCAGCCCCAGGCTGTAGATATTGACCTTGTCAGTCAGCAGCAAGGCGCACGCGATGATCCCGGCATTGTAAATAGCGGCGCCGAAAGCTGGATAAGTGAAGCGCTTCAAGGTGTAGAGCAAGCCGGTGACCATGCCAGAGAGGCCGAAGAAGAGTACTGCCGGCAGGATGATGCGAATCATCTTGGTAGTCACCACCTGCAACTCAGCCTCGAAGCCACCCCCCAAAAGCCAGGCCACCTGGGGAGCGAGAAGCTCTAGGAAGATAACGATAACGCTGAGGGTAACAACAGCTAAGCTGAGGACGACGCTGAAGATGTGCCAGAGCTCCTGGCGTTTCTGTGGCGAAGTATAGTCACTGAAGACCGGCACCAGGGCGGCGCTGAGCAGTCCCCCGATGAGAAGGTCGTAGATCATGGTGGGCACTGTGGAAGCCACCTCGAAAGCGCTAACCCAAGGGCTGGCCCCGAAGAGGTCGGCTATGACGATGTCCCGCACCAGGCCCAACGCTCGACTAGCCGCGTTGCCTAAAGAAAGAATGCCGGCCGCCTTAGCGATGCCCTCAGTGGAGGGAGGAGCCTCTGTCAACTGACTCGATGTTGTCATTTGTCTACCCTATAGCGAGACAAGATCGTCCCGATGATATCCGTCGTGGAGTGGTTTGGCAATTGGGGCAGGATCTTGATTCGGATGCCGTACTCGGCAGCAACCTTCGCTTCAGGCAGGTCTTCGAGGGCCCAGTCCCCGCCTTTGGCATAGACCTCAGGCTTCAACGCAGCTAACAGCCTCTCCGCTGTCCTCTCCTCGAAGATGATCACGTAGTCAACGCACTGCAGGGCAGCCAACAGTTGTGCCCGCTCCTCTTGGGGCACGATGGGGCGCTTCTCGCCCTTTAGGAGCCGCGTCGAAGCGTCGCTGTTCAGGCCCACGATCAGAACGTCGCCCAGCGCCTTGGCCCTCTGCAGGCAGTTAATATGGCCCACGTGCAAGACGTCGAAGTGACCGTTGGTGAGGACGATGGTCTTGCCCTGATCTTTGAGCTGTTCGGAGATTGCAACTAATTCTTTTAAAGAAACGATCTTACTCGATGTATTTACCAAGTGCCCCCTTTCTTTTGTGGAAAAAGGGTGTCAAATATGTCTTGGATCAAGAAGGGTAGTCTCAAGCCCCTACCAAAACTCGTTAAGTTAACATTGCCATAGAACAAGCTTGGAATCCTCATCGTTTGGTTGATGATGAACTCTTCTCTCGATATTCTGCCCGTTGCAAATAAGTAATTGTTGTACCATATAGAAGCAGTAAGGGCAGCTAAACCCAATGTTGGTGCCGAGGCAACCCACGCAACTAGCCCTGTCGTCCCTAAACCAATTGAAATCCAATCATTGCCACTTGGATCCACCAAGTTGATCGGATTGTTTTCCACATAGACGTATCTATTCAAGCTCTGGGGGATAGAGGGGTATCCCGGAGACGGGTCCTTACTGATAAACCGCCCCACACTTGGATCATAGTACCTTGCCCTTAGGTACAGTAACCCTGTCTCGTCATCTGTTTGCTGCCCGGTGAATCTAAAGGGATTATCAGAGGAGCCTGTCATAGCATACAAGTTACCGAAGGCATCATAGGTATAACCAGTGATGACTTGTCCTGACTCATTGGTCAGGTTGCAAACGCTGCCGAGGCCATCGTAGTGATAATATGTTTGGGTTTCCGTTGGGTCGGTCATAGCCATGGGCTCTGCACCGTAGGTGTAAAGAGTACTATTACCATCGGTGGTCGCGGACAGCACCACGGGCAGAAGAGTGTTGACATCGTAGAGATAGTTGGCAGTGACGCCGTTGACCGTTTTGCTGCTGCGTTTGCCATCGCCATCGTAAGCAAACTGGACCGTAGTAGTACCGGAGATCACCTGAACTAGACGATTTGCATTGTCGTAGGCATAAGTGATGGAGCCCTTGCTCAGCATGTTGCCATTATTGTCCCAGGTGAAAGTGGTATCACCAGCAGACAATAGACGATCAGCGGCGTCATAGGCATAAACAGTTGCGGTGCCGTTGACGGTCATACTTGCGCGATTGCCCATGGGGTCGTAGGCGTAGCTAACGGTATCGCCATCTGAATAAGCTGCCTGAGTCAAGCGGTTGAGAGCATCGTAGGTATAGTTTACGGTCCTGCTGCCAGGGGAGGTGATTGAGGTAAAGCTTGGTTTCGGCGAAATTGGCTTGGAATAAGAGTGGCTGTAGCTCTTCAAGATAAGCGGCAAATAAACGTAGGTGAGTGCAGGAGTGGCCGTTGCTGTGGAGGTCGCTGTTGCCGTAGGCGTGGCCGTAGATGTTGATGTGGGGGTGGGTGTCGGCGTTGCGGTCGAGGTTGGTGTGGCAGTCGGCGTAGATGTCGGCGTCGGAGTAGGAGTGGGGACATCGAAAACTTGCTCGGCGACTTGTGTACGGTTGCCAACTTTGTCCAAGGTGTAGCTGAAGCTGGAGATGGTTCCGTGGGCGGGGCTGGTATTGGTTAGAGCAATCAACCGGTTAGCGCTATCATAGGTGTAGCCGGCGCTGGTGCCGTTGGGATAGGAAATGCCTATACGATTGCCCACAGCATCGTAGCTGTAGGTTGTTACCCCGTCTTCCCAATCGGTGACGCTGGTGAGGCGATTGGCAGCATCATACGCGTAGGTGATCGCTTTACCGTCAGGGTAGGTCATGCCGGCGCGATTGCCTACAGCGTCGTACTGGTAGCTGACTGGTTGGCCGTCGGGCGCTGTCACGGAGGTCAAGCGATTGAGGGCGTCATGAGTGTAAGTAGTCGTCCCTATGGTGTCAGTCATGACCGTTCGATTGCCGACTGGGTCATAAGAATAGTTGACGGTGTTGTCAGGATAATCAATCTGGATCAGTCGGTTTACTGCGTCGTAGTCGTAAGTGATGGTGGCTCCGTTGGCATCTTGCATACTGATCCTGTTGCCGAGAGCATCGTAGCCGTAGGTGATCGTATGGCTCAACGGATCGGTAGCTGAGATGAACCGACTGAGTGCATCGTAAGCATACGCCGTGGTATGGTCGTTAGCATCGGTCATGGAGATTCTGTTGCCTACATCGTCGTACGCATAGGTGATGATGCCTCCCAAGGCGTCGGTGACGCTTATCAGGTTATCGTTTGCATCATAACTGTATTGAGTCGTGTTACCGTTGGCATCGGTCTGGCTGGTGTTGCGTCCCACGATGTCATAGGTGAAGCTGGTAGTATTGCCCAAGGCATCGGTAATAGCGGTTTGGTTCCCGTATTGGTCATAGGCGAAGGTCGTAGTGTGGCCGTTGGCGTCAGTGGTGCTGATCATTTGACCATGGTCATCGTAGGCGAAGGAGGTAATGTGGCCCAGCGGGTCGGTGATGTTCGTAAAGTTGCCGTTGGCGTCGTAGCCAAAAGTGGTGGTATGGCTAAGGGCATCGGTTTGGCTGGTCAAATTGTTGTTGGCATCGTAGGTCATTGTCGTGACGTAGTCCAAGGTGTCGGTGATAACTGTGACGTTGCTCATTTCATCGTAGTCGTAGTAAGTGGTGTTGCCTTTCTTATCAGTAATGCTGGCACGATTGAAGTGATCGTCGTAGGTGTAGCTTCCGATGTAGCCCAAGGCGTCAGTCTCACTGGTCGCTCGCCACAAGTCATCGCAGGTATAGATTGTCTGGTTTCCCAATGGATTGGTCACCGTTGTCTGTCTCTCTTCCGCATCATAACTGAAGCTGGTCAAGTCATCGTTTGCATTTCGCTGCTCGACAACCCTGCCGTCGGCGTCATAAATATTGGTGATGAGCACGTGGCCATTGGGATCGGTGATGCTGACTAGCCGATGGTCGCTATCATAAGCGTAAGTGGTCGTCTTGCCCTGAGCATCGGTCACGCTGGTCAAATCGCCATTAGCATCGTAGGCGTAAGTGATAGTCCGTCCTGCAGGGTCGGTGATCTGGGTGATACGATTATCGGCATCGTAGGTGAAGGTGATAGTCCGCCCCACAGTGTCGGTTATCACGGTTAAGTTGCCGTCGGTATCGTAGTCGAAAGAAACAGTGTTGTCATTCTTATCTACGATGGTATCGAGTCTGCCAAAAGCGTTAAAGTTATATTTGGTTTGATCTTTCTTCTCCAGGGTAAAGGTGTCATCGGGGTTCTTGACCAACCTATTTGAGACACTAGCAGGTGGGATGTATTCATCGTCTGCCCCAGGGGTGAAGCGGTCCAACCGGCCATCTTCGTTTATCACAAACACTGTTCCCCATTCGTATGCTCTCATGTCATAGCTATGGATCCAGCAATAGCCAAGAGCGCTGGCAGTGAGGCAACTATTCGAGTTGTATGTGCGTTCAACATTAATTGAAAGTCCCCTCGCTGGAATGGAAAGATCTTTCACTTGATGCACATAGTTACCAAAGACAACATTGACTGGCTCTGCGACAAAGGATGTGCCTTTGCTAGATGGGAAGTCCCTAGCAGCCTGTCGGAGAGACTTCCCTGCAAGCCCGATTTGTGGTACACTGGGT